>JBFMEI010000300.1:0-3236 GCA_040753295.1 Thermodesulfobacteriota bacterium
TCTTGCCGAGATCATGTAGAACGAATCAGCGGGTTTATCCCATGCCTGTTGAAGGTGTTGAAAAAAATCAGGAGCGATGGTTTCGATGAGTTCAAACCGGGATTGTCGGTCGCATTTATTTAAAACAACAATCAGGGACTCTCCATCAAAGAATCGGACAAACGGGGCAAGAAAATCCGTATGATCTTTTCGTTTCGGATTTTCCGCATCAAACAGACATATCAGAACATCTGAAAGGGAGATGGCTTTTTGAATTACAGGGATATGCTCCTCCTGCAATGTGCTGTCCGTATCCGGAGTATCAATCAGGAGCAAATCGTCCGGAAAGGCGGCATTAGAGACGGATCTCTGAGCGGCTTGACTTTTTCCCAGCTCTTCTTCCAGGAACGCGGCATCCTCTTTATTTTTTGAAAAAACCGCGGCATTTCTTGTGGTGGGGCGTGATGAACCGGATTTTGAAAGATCGTCGATTCCTGCCAGTGCGTTAATGAATGTGGATTTCCCTGATCCTGAAGGGCCGATAACCGTTACAACAAGTTTTTGGTCGAATCGTTTCTTGACCTTTTCAATCATGGCAAGAGCTTCCAGGCATTCCTTAATCAGAATTCGGGAAGGAAGCCACATGGGGATCTGCTCAAGAGCTTCTTTAATGCGGCTGATATCGCCCTGATATCCTTCGATCCGGCCCAGAGCCCCGAGTTCGTTAAGTTTTGGATTCTTCATCGAATGGCGTCCAGGTCGGATTCAACATTCTGAATCATGATTTCAACTGAGGTAAGAGCGAGTTGTCCGGTCTCAAAAAGGGGACCGGTGATCTGATTTTTAAAGAGTGTGTGGACCGTGTTTAATTTATCATCAAACCAGGTTTTTGCCAGAGGCTCAAGAATCTCCTGAAGCTGTTTCAAATCCGCTTTTTTGATCCCGGCTGTGACCGGGATTGCGATAAGCGCATAGAGGTCTTTAAGTCCGAGAAGACCGGTGAGTTTAACCTTGATCCCTGCGGCACCTACCGGATCTCCGGTGTGAAGGATATAGGTGACTGCAGCGGTTGCAGGGATCACGTTTAAGACCGCTGAAAAGGTTTGCCGGAGCCGATCCATAAAGCTCATGCTGTTCCGGAAGCCTTGGACGATCCGGCCGAGTTCTCTGTCCATGGTCGCCGATATCCGGATGATTTCCTCTTTCCGGGACAGAATTTTATCCCGTATAGTACCCCACCCCTGATCCCGTAACGACTGCTGTCCGGGCACGACCCTCGGGTGTGCCGGAATGGACAGCATAAAGGATCCTTTCGGATCCTGAACCATCGTCGGATTTGAACCGGCCGGATTTTCCGTTTCGATTTCATTAGCTTTAATCCGGTTTATCAAATCCAACGCCTTGCCGTCATCCGGTTTCAAGGATATTGTAAGATCCGGATCAATAACCGATACGTAAAGTTTATTTGACGCATTGAGAAGATCCAGCTCAATATGATCCGGAAAGTCGTCTTCAGGTCTTTTCTGAATCGTCCGGGTCTGTGATTTCAGGAGATGGATCGTTTTGAGTAAAACCCGGAAGGGCAACTCAACAACATGGCCGGTTCTTCTCATAACCCTGGCAAAAGGGGGATCGGTCTGAAGCCATATTTCTGTGAAGCGCCTGATAACCCTGTCCGAAGGAAACCGCCGCAATGCATCACGGACGGATTGGTTTTGGAGGATATCGAGGGCGTTGAGATAGAGAAAGAGCCGCTCTTTTGATTTTTTTGCGGTTTTCAGAAATCGATGAGCGGTTTCAACTGCCTCTTTCATGATGGAGGCATGGAGTTCCCGTCGCAGGTTAATCGGATTCAACGCATTCAATGCCTCTTCAAACGGAGCGTCATTGGGGCGCGCAGCCCTGAATTTGGGGAAAGAATCACCGGATGCGACCCGGTTATCTTCATCCATGCGATAGACTCCCAGAATCTGATCCGATGCGCCGTCCCCGTAAATGTTTCGGCCTACGGTTTCGGCATGCTCCCGGACTTCTTCGTCCGTGAAGCTCGGATATGCCCGATACACGAGAAAGGATTTTCGAGTCCCGATCCCGGTTAAAAGATGAGAAATAAAGTCGGTGTTGTCACGGTTGTTGTAGTTTGAGTTTGTAAATATGTAGATCATGATATCGGCTGTTTCCAGCGCTCCCTTTGCCGAATCCCGGTTGATATAGATCCCCCGGGAGCCGGTATCAAAATCCGGAGTGTCGATAAGGACAAGATTTTTCGGAAGATCAGGTCCTGTGACATAGCATGGACTTCCAGGTTCGAACAGGAGATTGGGGTTTTTTAAGTGGAGGGGCAGGGCATTAAAAGGCTTGAAAAGGGCCTCGATAAATCCTTCCTGTGAGAAATGTGCCTGATGGATTGCAAAAAGAACCCGGCGGTTCATTCCCGCACGACCACCGGTGGGTGAAATTTTCTCTTTGACAAGCGCATTGAAAAGAGTTGATTTTCCTGAGGATCCTCCACCGCAAACGGCAATGGTTAAGGGAAAATCAGGATGGATTCGAGGGAGCAGCTTGGCATCAAGAATTCGACCCCATTCATTTAAAGCCTCATCTTCAAGGAAGAGGAGTCGATACAGCTCTGGAATAACCTGTCTGATGCGGTGAAGGGGTTCAAATATGGATTCAGGACTCTCCACACTCATCAGAATTCCTCAGGGTTCTCAACAACGTATGACCTATTAAGAGAGCCGGTCCCAGAAAGCTTTTCCTTCATCGTGAAGAGATTCATGCTTTGAGATGTCATCACTTCCGGATCGGGAAAGATTCGGACGGATTCCCCGCAACCGGGCGATTCTTTCATCAATCGGCGGATGTGTGGAAAAAAGACTCATCAGGCTTCTCCCGGACAAGGGATTTACAATAAACATATGTGCGGTTGTGGGATTTGCTTCCATGGGACGTCGATGAGCAAAAGCATCGAGTTTTTCAAGTGCCCGGGCAAGGCCTTCCGGATTTCCTGAAAATGAAGCGCCGACGGCATCGGCGTGATATTCCCTGGAGCGGGAGATGGCCATTTGAATAATGACTGCGGCCAGAGGTGCAATGATCGACATGAGTATCAGTCCCAGAGATCCCATTCCCCGATTATCCTCATTGCTGCTGCCCCCTCCCATAAACGCCGACCATCGTGCCATATTGGCAATCATCATAATTGCGCCGGCCAGGGTAGCCGCAATGGAGCCGACAAGGATGTCCCGGTTGTTGAC
>JBFMEI010000301.1:0-3231 GCA_040753295.1 Thermodesulfobacteriota bacterium
AGACATGGTATGAATCCGATCCTGAATTTCCTGTCAGGCTGTTGTCTGTTGAAGAATTGTTCCGATCATACAGATTATCTTAGGGATATCAACAGGTATTTGAGTCATTTGATTTTCGATCGATAAATCGCCGCACAAACGGATGCACAGAGGACTGGATTTGATCCGGTGTTCCAGACTCGATGATTTTTCCTTCATACAGCATGGCGATCCTGTGGGCAATTTTAAACGTGGATTCGATATTATGCGTAATCACGACACAGGTGGCTTTGGTCTGCTGCTGAGTCTGAAGAATCAGGTTGTCGATGGCATCGGACATGATCGGATCAAGACCGGTTATGGGCTCATCAAATAAAATAATTTTTGGATCCAAAGCGATTGCCCGGGCAAGGCCGACCCGTTTCCTCATTCCTCCGGAGAGTTCTGCAGGCATTTTCTGGGTGACATCTTTTAATCCGACCTGCAACAATTTATTCTCTACGATTTGGTCGATCTGCTTTTGGGGCAGACGGGTATGCTCCTTCAATGGGAATGCCACATTTTCGCCGACGGTCATGGAGTCGAAAAGGGCAGCATCCTGAAACAGCATCCCGAAATTTTTTCGAATCTCGTTGAGATCTTTGTCGTTAAGTCTCGTAATGTCGGTTCCGTTAATAATGATTTGACCGGAATCAGGGCTCATGAGTGCGATAATGTGCTTTAAAATGACGCTTTTTCCGGAACCGCTCTGTCCTAAAATAACCGTAATCTGTTCTTCGGGAATCTCCAGGTCCAGATCGACAAGAACTTTTTGCTTCCCGAAGGTTTTACAGACTTTAACGAGTTGAATCATTAGAACATCACCGCGGTCAGAAAGAAATCGCCGATAAATATGGAGACCGTGGAGATGACCACCGCCTGGGTTGCGGCCTTGCCTACACCCTCAGCTCCACCGGTAGTATAGAACCCTTTGTAGCATCCGATCAGGCTCAGGATCAATCCGAAACAGGCGGATTTGATCAGCCCATTCATGATGTCGTCGAGTTTGACCGTCTCATAAATTCTTGCCATAAAAATACCGGAGTTGATATCCAGAAGGGAGACTCCGACAAAATAGCCGCCGATGATTCCCACAAAATCCGCAACGATCGTCAGGATCGGAAGCATCAGCATTCCGGCCAGGATTCTCGGCATGATCAGATATTGAATCGGATTTACGGACATGGCATAGAGGGCATCGATCTGCTCCTTGACTCTCATGGTGCCGAGTTCCGCTGCCATGGCGGATCCGGCCCTTCCGGTAACCATGAGGGCCGTAAAAACCGGTCCGATCTCCCGGGTAAGGGAAAGCGCTACCGTGGCTCCCACGAGGCTTTCACCGCCGAACATCCGAAAGCCGTAATAGGATTGAAGGGCCAGGACCATCCCGGAGGAGAGTGCGGTTATCAGGACAACGACAATGGAATCGACGCCTACGGATTCCATCTGTTTGAATACGATCCGAAATCGAAAAGGAGGTCTGAACGCCCACGAAACGGCACTGAGGAAAAGAAGCATGATCCGGCCGAATTCTTCTGAAATCAGAATAAACGGCCTTCCGGTAATTTCAAGAATTTTCATCATCGGTGAATATCTCAGTCCTCAATCGATTGAAGCCAAATGATGATTGTTACCCTATCCGATCTTTTGCTGCATATAGGAAATATTGGGATTCAAGTCAAGGCGTAAGGAGAAGTGTCGAAAGGTTCATCTCATCAATTTCAATTCCAATGAATAAAATTCCATCATAGCTACGGTAATTACCGGTAACCCATGCAAAAGTGCACCAGATATATGACGTTAATAGGAATTTACCACAATATGATGTATTTTAATAAAATTACACTTAAATATGCATAATTATATTGACATGCATAAAATAATATGACAAAGTTTATCACCGCTCAAATAAAGACATCTATTTTTTCTTGTTGATTATTGGTAAAAGCGGAGTAAAATGAGAAAGAACGCCTTAAAGAAAATTAGGGAATCTCAGTTACTCAGTAAAACCGAATTGGCGAGAAAAGCCAACATCTCTCCCATTACACTTTCGAGAATTGAAGAGGGGAAGCCTTGCCGCATGGAGACTCAACGCAAGATTCTTATGGCCTTAGGCCTTAATTTTTCTGAAAGAAGCAAGGTATTCGAGGATGAGGGCCGATGATCCTGAAAAAGACAGCAAGTGTCATAGGGCTTGATATCGGATCCCGGTATATCAAGGCCGCAGAAATCCTAAAAACAGGAGCCGGATACACTCTGAAACGGTTCGGGATGTCGAGCATCGAACCGAATGCCATTGAAGAAGGAACCATCAAAGATCCCGATCATGTTGCCGCAACCATAAAAACGCTTTTATCCGAAAATAAGTTCAAAAATAAGAACATCGCCACCTCCATCGGCGGCTATTCGGTGATCGTCAAAAAAATCAATGTCCAGAATATGCCGGAAAGCCAGTTGCAGGAATCCATTCAGTTTGAAGCCGAACAGTATATCCCTTTTGACATCAACGACGTAAATCTTGACTTTCAGATTCTTGGAGAAAATGAAAACAACCCCACGCAAATGAATGTGCTTCTGGTTGCCGCAAGAAAAGACATGATCGAAGAATACGTTCATTTGATTGAGATGGCCGGGTTAAACCCTGCGATCGTTGATGTGGATGCTTTTGCGCTTCAGAATATTTACGAACTGAACTATCCGGTGGAAAATCAGAATGTCGCCCTCATCGACATCGGAGCCGGAAAAACATCGCTGAACATTCTTAAGGGAAATTCTTCGGAATTTATCCGTGATATCTCTTTTGGCTGCAACCAGGTCAATAATCAAATCATGAACACCTTCAACTGCTCGTTTGAAGAATCCGAGACGCTGAAATTCGGGAAGGCATCCGACAACCGGACCGCAGAAGAAGTCAACGAAATTATCTTATCGGTGATTTCGGATTGGAGCCGGGAAATCAGAAGGGCATTTGATTTTTACTATTCTTCAAATCCGGATGATCAGATTCAACGGATTATTCTGAGCGGAGGCGGAACCCACATTAAAGAGCTGCATCGGATTCTCACCGATGAGACCGGTTCGGAAGTGACGATTCTGAATCCCCTGGCCAATATTTCCGTAGGGGAAATATCTATCGGATCGAAAAATATCACGGCTATCGCTCCACAGGCCTCCATCTGTTTCGGCCTGGCTTTGAGGAGAATGGATGATAAA
>JBFMEI010000302.1:0-3227 GCA_040753295.1 Thermodesulfobacteriota bacterium
TCCTCCCGAAATTACACAGAAGGAGGTTAAAAACGCCGAAAGGACGGCCAGAGCTTGCAAATCAGGATTGGCGTTACCGGATTCCGGAAAGAGAAGATTCAAAAGAGCCCTGATCCGGGATTCATCGATCCCGCTTCTCTTGACTCCTGTCCGCTTTAAAATCGAATCGGCCAGGTTCTTTTCATATTCCCAGAACCTTCGAAGATAAAGCCTGTTTTTTAAATCCAGAATCATGGGGCATGCGGATTCTTCTCTTCCAACCACACGGCGTTGCATCAGCGAATCCGTCCATTCGACAAGTTCCGGACAGATGACCGGAGGCTCAGAGCCTTCGGCTTCAAGAAGCCTTTTTCCGGAAAACTCGGTCAAATCCAGACATATATTCCCTTCCTGGGCGCTTCTGCTTACCAGGGCCGAGGCCAGAAACAGGTTCTGGTCGTATTCTCCTGAAAGACGGGTCATGAGAAAGGCAAAATGGATATCCAGTTTTGAAAAAATCCCTTCCCGGTTCAGACGCTCGGAAGAAGCAGCACGTCGGGTGGCGCTGTCAGAAAATAGTCTCGGAGCAATCATTCTTATCATCCATCTCCTGGAATCAGGGCGTTTTCCAGGGCTTCAATCTGTCCGGGATCCGGGAGTGCATAGTATATGCCTGCCTGCTGATCGACTTCAGGATGGATTCCCCGAAGAAAGAGGTAGAAGACTCCCCCGAAATCACTATTATAATCAAATGAAGGGTTTCGTAATTTGAGATACCGGGTTATCGCCACGACATAAAGGTGATATTGAAGAAAATAGTATGAATGTTCCATGGCCTCATCCATATCCCGTTTTCCGTAATGATGGATTCCTGCCCCAAGGTCATTGGTTTTCCAGTCCAGAATATAGACCCGGTTGTTCTGAAAGGCGACAAGATCGACATATCCTTTCATAAATCCTTCCCGTGGAGAAAATAGAAGTCTCCCCATCTGTTTCGAAAAACGGTTGCCGGAAATGCTGCTGCCGAACCCGGCAAAGGCAGCCTCCAGTTCTTTTGGAGTGATCCGTTTCAACGGATAATAAAACTCCATTTCATGAATTCGGCGGTTCGGGGGGAGTTTTGAAAGAATCACTTTGCCGAAAGCCCCTTCAAGGGGGGCGGAAAGGACGCGGGATGCGGCTTCAGCGACGGTATCTTTCCAGTTTAAATCAAATCCATATTCCGCTAATATCCTGGAAATCAGGTCCGGCTGATCGTGAGGGGAAACGGAAAAATCAATGGTTTCAAAAAGGGTATGAAAGAAGTTTCCGGCGCGTGCGCCTTTTGGAAAAGAAAAAATCTCTTTCTCCCCGGAATCGAAAGAGAGACTCTCTTCACGTCGCGGTTCTCCGGCTTCTGAAAAGAGAAAATCGAAATCCGTATCCGGAATCTCTTCATCCTCCGGAGACCGGGAAATCAACGAGGAATAGCTGGTGATTTTCCACTCCGTGGGAATTCTTCCCGAAAAGGATCTTAGAACCCATGTAGGGGCATCCGGACGAATCAGGCCCGAGGCTGTTCCTCCCTGAGAGGGTATTTTTTGAATTTCGATGGACCCTTCGGATCTTTCTGCCAGCCGGTCAAGGTCCTTCAACAGATCGTCATCTGTTTTCTCATGAAAGATATCCGTCGGGATTTTTTCAGATCCGGCATCAGGATTTCCGTGCAATAATTCAAGAATGGGGGAGGTTTGAGCTCCGTTGATTCTTCCCCAGACCAGGTAACACCGTTTTCCGGCCCGGGTCAGAGCTACGTATAACAGACGGAGAGTTTCCGACAGGTCCTCTTTTCTGGCCTGAAGGCGATGTTCAGGTGTTGCATCCGGATTCAAATCCAAAATTTTTCCGGCGCTTCCATGCGGGTCATGAAAAGTCAGCTCCCCTTTCGATTCAGCCGGTCCTTCCCAGGAGAACGGACAAAAGACGACCGGGTATTCAAGCCCTTTGCTCTTGTGAACGGTCACAATGGAAACCGCATTTTCATCGCTTTCAAGACGGAGCTGATCCTCTTCCATCCTCGGAAGCGCTGCATTCCGGTTTTCGGAAAGCCACTGAATGAGACGTTCCATGGTAAACCCATATTTATCTGAGGCCTGATGAAGGAGCTCTGAGAGATGCATCAGATTTGTGAGTCTTCGTTCTCCATTCTCAAATGAGATCAGCCGCTGCTTAACCCGCTCCTGTTTCAGGAACCGGACGAACATGGGGATAAACCCATCCCTTCGCCATGAATCATGGTATTCCCTGAATCGAGCCAGGGCGTCTTCGAGTGCACTGTCGCTTCCGGACTCAGGGTAAAGGTCATCTGCCGTAAATCCCACCATATCCGTCACAAGGGCCGCCCTGATTTTAAATAGATTCGCGGGTTCTGAAATCCCGGTGAGAAGCCGCTCCATTTCCAGGGCTTCATGGGAATCAAAAATCGATTCTCCGCTGAACAGGACCGCCGGAATCAGATATTGAGCCATGACCTCTTTAAGGATTCTCCCCTGCCGGTGTGTCCGGGTGAGGATGGCGATCTCTTTGGGCTCGATCTGCCGGTCCTGAATCAGAGACCTGATTTCAATCGCGACTCCTCTTGAAATGATGCGCAAGGCTTCTCCCTTGGGGATGAGGGCATTCTTCTTTCCGGGAAGAAACCAGATTTTTAAGGGAGGCTCCGTGCTCTTTTCCGATATTTCCCATGATGTCGGGGAGCGTCCCGGAGGAAAAGGGATCTTTTCAAAGAGAAAAGGGATCCGCCTGTTCCCGAAAATTCTGTTCACCGCAGAGACCAGTTTGGGAATGGAGCGGTAATTTTGAGTGAGCGTATATCTCTTTTTCGCATCTTCCGAAGCCTTGATGTAAGAGAAGAGATCCGCACCCCGGAATCCGTAAATGGCCTGTTTCGGATCTCCGATCATGAAAAGGGTTTTCCCTTTTCCTGAAAAAAGAGTTGAAAAAATATCATACTGGATCGGATCCGTATCCTGAAATTCATCCACCAGGGCTGCTCGATATTTTCTGGAAACCGATCGGACGAGCCGTCCCCTTGCGCTTCCTCGAAGGGCTTTTCGTACCAGCAAAAGGAGATCATCATAGAAGTGGACCTTCCGAAGCTGTTTTCTTTTCATCAATTCCTCGGATGCATAGGAGAAGAGTCCGGCTTTTATGGCAAGGAGTCGTTGATGCATCTCTGTTTCGAGGCGCCGGCCGGTTTCGTAGAACTC
>JBFMEI010000303.1:0-3222 GCA_040753295.1 Thermodesulfobacteriota bacterium
CAAGGAGGTTGACCATCGAATTTCAATTGACACTCCGGTTTTCTTCCGATAATGGGAAATGCCGGCTGTAATTCCGGTTTTATATCTGATTATACAGATGACGTTTTTATAATCCCTAATCTGAGCAATATGTTATGTCTCCTCTTTGTTTCATTTCAATCCGAACCTGCTCGCTCAAAAGAATGATTCCGTGAAGGTATTAGTTACCGGAAGCACAGGTTTCCTCGGACAATATGTCGTTGCCGAGCTCCTCAGTCGTGGCCATTCGGTATGGGCTCTTTACCGGGATGAGCTGAAACGCCGGAGATCACTTAACTTTTTATTTTCAGCGCTCCATCAAATCGAGAAGGAGAGGCTCTCCTGGCTCAAGGCAGATATTCTTGAGATAGGCGATTGCTGGGAGGAATATTGCAGAATGCAACCGGGACTCGAAGAGGTGGATACGCTCCTTCATTCTGCAGCCTCCCTGCGCTTTAAAACCGATGTGACCGGAGAGCCTGCAAGAACCAATGTCGGAGGCGCACGATCTCTTCGGCAACTGGCAAAACGCCATCCGATGAAGATTCATTTGATCAGCACGGCATTTGTCTGCGGTCGAATTCAGGGTAAAACCGTCTACGAGGTCAACCATCCTCCTGGAGATTTTATTAACGATTATGAAAGAAGCAAGTGGGAAGCCGAACAGGTCTGGCATGGAGAGGCAACGATCCTAAGACCCGGAGTCATTGTCGGAGACTCCCGGACCGGGCACTGCACAGGCTTCACCGGCTGGTATACCGTCGTGAAAGGCCTCTTTCTCCTCAACCAGGTATTGAAAATACTTCCCGATACGGTTCGCATGAACCTTCGAATCGATGTTCCCTCCAACCCGGAGAGTACCATCAATATCATCCCGGTAGATTACGTCGCACAGGCCGTCGTCAGAATCATGGAAAATCCGAACCTGCATAACCGTATCTTCCATTTGACCCACCCAGCCCCACCCACTCATGGATGGAGCCATGAAGTGATCTGCAGACGATTCAACATCCGTGGAATTCAATTCATCGGGCTGGATGCCCCGATCCCTCAACCTTCTAATGAACTGGAACAGATGATTTTCAAACAGGTAAAAGCCATGCTTTTTTATTTTTCAAACAATCCCATATTTGACCGTTCCTTCACAGACCGTGCGCTTCCTGAGCTTGAGGTGCCGGAAATCAATGAAGCCATGATCAATCGCCTGATCGATTATGCCGTTGAAACTCACTGGGGGGAGTCGAACCTAAATTGAGGTCCATGTAATCGAGCTAAGAAAGGATTTAAGGATTTGCGGTATGCGTTTTCAAAAACACCTATCCTGAAAAACCTGGAACTGATTGTTGAAAACCAGGGAGAGAAGATTCTTTTTCACGCATCCGGAACAGGCTCCGAGCTTTTTTCTTCCATGCTCGGATCCTATTTTGACTGGCTGAACAAAGCCGGTCCGATCGCCACTTTTAATGGATCGAATGTTTATTCTTTGTATCTTCCGCCGATCCCAAGCCCGGCACATGCGCGAATGGTTGAAGGATTCATCCATACGTTTATTCTCCGTCATTCCACCCCTCAGGCGGCAACCATCGCCGTTACCGACGCTTGCCAGTGTGCCTGCATCCATTGCAGTGTTTCAGCGCATTCAGATTCCCGATCAATTCTTTCCGGCAGCGAGATTCGGAAGATCATTCAAGAAAGCATCGCCTTAGGGGTCAATAATGTCACCTTTACCGGAGGTGATCCCCTGCTGCGAAGCGATTTAGAGGATCTCCTCTCCTGCGTCTCCCCGGAGGAGGCTGTGACCCAAGTATTTACCAATGGGATCGAATTGAGTCCTGAACGCGCACGATCCCTAAAAGCTTCCGGACTGTATGGTATTCAGATCAGTCTCGATTCTCCTTTTCCCGACGAACACGACCGTCTTCGCAGGAGAGCCGGAACTTTTCAGGCAGTCAACCAGGGGGCAAAAGCCGCCCTCGAAGCCGGCCTGCTGGCGGCGCTTTCAACCTATGCATCGAATCAGTCGGTTCAGGATAAAAATCTCAGCCGCATCGCTGAACTGGCTTCAGCATGGGGGATTCATGAAGTCAGCGTGTTCGACCTCATTCCTACCGGACGCCTTCTCCATCGAGACGATCTTCTGTTGACCGGCGAGAGTCGAAACGCACTTCTTGAAGAGGCAAGGGATTTGAACCGGAAATATCGGGGAAAACCCCGAATCATCACCCAATCCTGGACCAACTGCGGCAAGGGATTTGCCAAAACTTTCGGATGTCTTGCCGGCAACTACCAGTTCCATGTGACGGCATGCGGAGATTTTACGCCGTGCGATTTTACTCCTCTGAGCTTCGGGAATATTCGAAGCGAATCGATTCCCCGACTCTGGGAAAAAATCACCCGGCATCCAGCCTATTCAAAACATTGCGACTCGTGTCGGATGCAGTCGACAGATTTTCGGGCAAACTTTATTCAGACCATTCCTTCAGGATCACCCCTTCCATACCTGATTGCCGAAGTTGAGAACAACCCTTTCCCACCTCACTTTGATCCCGGCAGTCCGCCGTCCTGACGAGATATAAAGGCCCGGATATGTGGACGCTTGCATGGAAAAACCTGCTTAAAGAAAGAATCCGTTTGATTATTTCGATCGCCGGCGTCACCTTTGCCGTTTTGATGATGGTTCTTTTTCGAGGTCTTTATGTGGCGTATGAAAACAAAGTCAGCGACTACTACCACGCCATGAAAGTGGATGCATGGATCATGCAAAAAGGGACCGCCAACCTTCTTCATTCCTATTCCCTTCTCCCGGCCGAAATGGAAGCACCGCTTTCTTCGATAACGGGTATTGCCCGGGTAACCCCTTACATGGCCCGTGAAATGGGTTTTGTCAATCAGGGGAAACAGGTCTCTCTCCGTCTGGTCGCTTTCCATCCCGAATCCTCAGACGGCCCAGGGCCTTTGCGGCTTGAAAAAGGAACACGCAGAATCCGTGACGGCGAAATCATCATTGATCAGGTTTTTGCACGGCGTCATAAAATCGAATTAAAAGATCATCTGAACATCTCCGGACGAAGCCTGACGGTCTCCGGAATCAGCTCGGGGGGAGATGTCGTCATTTTTCAACACGCCTTTATCACCTATGAGGAAGCTCACCGGCTTTTAAGCCTCAACGGGTTAGTCAATGCGTTTCTCATTACTTACGATCGA
>JBFMEI010000304.1:0-3197 GCA_040753295.1 Thermodesulfobacteriota bacterium
CAGGAAAGGGAAGTCCAGGATGTTAATGGACGGGCTGAATCCTCCTAAGGGGCCGGTGGAGGTCACCAACAGGTCGATCGCGCCCTGCTGAACCCCCTCCAGCATCTCCCGTTCGCCTTTTCCAAGCTGGAGAGCGGGATAGATCTTGATTTCGATGCGTCCGTTGGTCTGCTCCTTGATCAGGTCGGCGAATTTTTTCGCTCCAACGTTGTAAGGATGATCCGGCGGTGTCGCGCTGGCGAGCTTCATCGTGGCCTTGTACTGGGCTGCGACCGGGCCTACGCCTGCCAGGAGCATGAGTACTGAGAGCCCTACCATAAAAATCGTTTTCATAGTCATTCCTCCTTGTGACTGGGTGTATGGATGCAACAACACGATTAATGACGGTTAGGTCTAACCTAAAATGAGCGTTTTAAATAATGACAAAGAAGTTAAGAATAATAAATTCATATGGATATCACAACAAAGAGTATTTCCAGACGTGAGAGCTTTGAATAATTCCAAATCTGTCATTCCGGTGAAAACCGGAATCCAGTAAATTCAAATAGTTCTGGATGCCGGATCAGGTCCGGCATGACGAAAAGGGTAGTTTTTCAAAACTCTCGACGTACCCAACAGGTGTCACTATTTTTTTTAAAGAATGTCATTATTTAAAACCCTTTGGGATTGTCGATTTCGCCAAACCTGCAGCGTCATCGGGTACTGGGCATACTACAGTATTGTCCAGCACCCTCTTCCTTGCATCTTCAGCAAACTCAACAATCGCTCAATTTAGGTCAAACTATTTTGATCATTTAGGCCTGTCAAGATCTACTTGCAAACCGCACGCTTCATGACCATTTGCGGGAGATTCTCATGGCCTTTGGCCACCCGCCTCTCTTTTTCCGAAAATGCTCAATCTCGCTTGCAAAAGTATTTTCTCCTTTCGTGACACATGATTCGTGATTCGTGCCTCGTGATTCGTCCGTTCAGCCCCTTCCCCCTCCTCTTTTAGTCCAGCTTCTTATGGAACCGGTTGACAGCTCCGGTAAAGACAAAGGCTCCAAGGACAGCCAGGCCAAGAAACTGAGGCCACAGAACGCTCCATCCGGTCCCTTTTAAAAAGATCCCCCGGATAATAACCAGGATATATCTCATCGGATTGAGATACGTGAGCCATTGGACAACCACCGGCATATTGGCGATGGGAAAGACAAAGCCGCTTAACATGAAGAACGGGAGGATGAAAAAGAAATTGGTCATCATGGCCTGCTGCTGGGTCTTTGAAACCGTGGATATGAAGAGTCCGATTCCCAGAGTGCTCAACAAAAAAAAGGATGTGGCAACCCCTAAAAGCGGCGCGCTTCCGGCAATGGGGATTTGAAAATAGAATTTGGCAAAGAGAGAAACCATGATCATCTGGAGTTGGGCGATGATGATAAACGGAATGGTTTTTCCAAGGATCAATTCATGGGGTTTGAGGGGGGTGACGATGAGCTGTTCCATGGTCCCGGCCTCTTTTTCCCGGACAATCGCCATTGACGTGAGGAGGAGGGAGATCAGCATGACGACAAAGGCGACGATTCCCGGAACATAGAAATACCGGCTGTCAAGATTCGGATTATACCAAGTCCGGATCCGGCCGTCGATTTCAGGAAAATCGATCCTCTGGGCCAGCAGCTCCCGGATCAGTTGGGAATTGAACCGATCCAGAACAGATACGGTATAGGAGATGCGTACCGCCGCCATATTGCTCATGCTTCCGTCGACAAGGATCTGAACCGGAGCGGTCTGTCTCTTCCTGATCTTTTCGGAAAAATCCGGAGGAATCAGGATTCCCAGGTTGATTTTCCGGTCAAGGAGAAGCCGGTCCATGGCTTTCGGATCCTCAATTCGGTACATGATCCTGAATGTGTTGTTTCCGTCGATGGAATCGATGAGTCTCCGGCTTTCCACGCTTCCGGACTGGTCGATCAATCCGACCCGGATATCCCGGACATCAGTGGTGACCACATATCCGAAAAGGACCAGTTGGATGATAGGGGAGATGATCAGGATGGGCCGGTTTTTTTTGTCCCGGAAAAGCTGAATAAACTCCTTTCTAACCAATTCGCGGACACGCGACCAGGTCATTTTACAATCCCTCCTTTTTCAACGCGGCGATATTCACAGCCATCAGGACCAGGAACATGACGGTCAGGACCGCATAGCTCGGCCAGAGTCCCTGGAATCCGATGTTTCTTAAATACAATCCGCTCAGGATATCGATGTAGTAGGTTGCCGGAACCGCTTTGGTGAAGAGCTTCAAGACCAGGGGCATGTTTTCCTGAGGAAAGACAAAATCAGAAAGGAGAAAAGACGGGAGATAGGTAATCAGGATCGCCATCTGATTGGCAACGAGCATCACTTTGGTCTTAATCGAAATTAATAATCCGAGGCTGACTGCAACCCCCATGTAGATGCAGGAGGCGAGAATCATGAGCCAGAAGCTGGATTTCATGACGACACCGAAGAGGAGCTGTCCCATGAGGATGGATATCAGGACATCCGTGAGGGCGATGAAAAAATAGGGAATCGCCTTTCCGGCCCAGAATTCAACGGCTTTAATCGGAAGGGATCGGATGGTCTCCATGGTTCCGTTTTCATATTCGCGCGCAATCACAAGGGACGTCAGAAGGGCACCCACGATCATGATGATGATGGCGATGATCCCTGGAACAATAAAGTTCCGGCTTTCCAGATTTTCATTGAACCAGACCCGGATCCGTCCTTCAACCGGCGGATGAATTTCGGGCCGCCCTTCCCGGTTCAAAAACTCCACCTGAAGCTCCCGGTTCCTTTCCGAGATAAATCCGGTGATGAATGCACGGGCATTTCCGGCAAAGTTGGGATCACTCCCGTCAATGATGACCTGAATCCGGCTTTTCCGGTCTGATCTGAGGGTTTCCGTCCATTGGGGAGGGATGACAATCCCCAGGGTGGCCTGGTTGTGATCCAGGAGATGGGTCAGGGCCTTGGTGTCCGGAACATGGGCTACGACATCAAAATAGACCGTTGAATCGAGCCTCTGAATCAAATCCCGGCTTTCAGAAGTCTTGTCCAAATCCACCACCGCAGTGGGGATATGTTCCACATCAAGGCTGAGTGCATACCCGAAAAGCAGAATAAGAAGAAGGGGAAGCGCAAAGGCAAGGTAGAGGCTTCGGAAATCCCGGATG
>JBFMEI010000305.1:0-3182 GCA_040753295.1 Thermodesulfobacteriota bacterium
GCTTCGCGATTGAGAGTCCGAGACCGCTTCCCGAAGGCCTTCCCCGGTCCATGTCTTTGACCTGGTGAAATGTCTCAAAAATCTTTTCCTGATTTTCAGGGCTGATCCCGATCCCGTTATCCTTCAGATCCACCTCAAGTTGATCCTCATCCGCGTGAAGGTCGATCGTGATCACCCCTTTCTCCTTTTCACAGAACTTGATGGCGTTTGAAATGAGATTTACCATTACCTGGATCAACCGGTCCCGATCCCCTTCAATCAAAGGGACATTTCCCGCCAAATTGAGCTCCACCTTGAGATTCTTATCTTTGATCATCTGACCTGTTGCCGTAAGGGCATCATCGATAATCTCCGTCATATCGACTTCAGTGATCTGCCACTCCATTCTTCCGGATTCGATCTTCTGGAGGTCAAGAACCTGGGTGATCAATCGGGTCAGTCTCTCGCTTTCATGAACAATGATCCCGGCAAAATGTTTTCGCTGGAGCATCTCGACCTGGGGATTGTCATGAAGGATTTCCGCCAGAGCGCGTATGGACGTCAGGGGCGTTCTCAGATCATGAGTCACTGTGGATACGAATTCATCTTTGAGCCGATCCAATTCCTTCAAGCGGTCGTTGGCTTCTTTCAATTCATTTGTGGCTTTTTCCAGTTCCCGGCTGTAGGTGATGACCTGGCGGGTTTCGTCTAGAATATTCATCACCTCATCGATCCCCAAAGGCTCCTCCTTCACAACCGATGCCACCATGACCCTGGCCGAAGATGAACCGATGACACTCGCCAGAAGCCTTTCCGCATAAGAGACAAAACCTGCATCAGCCTCAAGGGAACGCTCCCAGTCGACACCCTGCCCTTTGGCGTATCGGGCAATCGCCTCATCCGCCCGTTGTTTTCCAAGGACTCCTTCCAGAAGCGACCGTAAATCAGGAACTGTCGCTGTTCCTCTCCAGAATGTGGTTTCGTCGGTCTCTCCCGCGTATTTAAAAACATCCACAAAAAGAGCTGCCTGAGTATGTTCTATGGCTCTGGGTTTGTTTAAAAGGGAGACCCAGATATAAGCACCGGTATTGATGAGCAGGCTCCAGAAAATGGCATGGGAAATATGGTCAAACCCCTGGAGTCCAAAAAGATGAAAAGGTTTCAAATATCCGATATCAAAAGGACCTTTTTCCACAAAACTTGATGGTATCAGACCCGCCTGAGCCAAGGAGGGAAGAACCAGAGTATATGCCCATACGGCAAATCCGGTGATCAGACCGCTGAGAGCTCCCAGACGTGTTCCTCTTTTCCAGAAAATCCCTCCAAGAACAGCCGGCGCGAATTGAGCCACAGCCGCAAATGAAACCAGGCCGATGGAAACCAATGAGAGAAAAACGCTGATCATGTGAAAATAGGCATAGCCGAGGAGTAAAATTACGAGAATACTGATGCGGCGTATTAAAAGCAGAAGGCTGCTCAAATCGCTTCGCTGGGCAAGCTTCAAAGAGGATATCCTCAACAGGATAGGCATGATCAGGTCGTTGCAGAACATGGTTGAAAGGGCGACTGTTTCGACGATGACCATGGCCGTAGCCGCTGAAATACCTCCGATAAATACGAAAATAACGATAATGGCACGATGCTCTTTCATTGGAAGCGTCAATACAAAGGTGTCTGCATCCACCCCATGGCCTGAAAATGCCAGAAGGCCGCCGAAAGCAACCGGAAGAACGAAAATATTGATCGCCAGAAGATAAAGAGGAAAAAGCCAGATGGCTTTTTTTAAATGGTCCTCATTCACATTTTCCACCACCGCCACCTGAAATTGGCGAGGCAGAAATAAAACCGCAAGCATGGAAAGAAAAATATGGATTCCCCAGTCCATATAGACACCGGGCCGGTCTTCGAAAATAAAGAGTTTCCGAAGCTCCGGAATTGCACCGGATTGCCGGATGATATCTCCAAAACCGTTGAAGATGCCGTAAGTCACAAAGATCCCAACAGCGAAAAATGCGATCAGCTTGACCACGGACTCAAAGGCAATGGCGGCAACCAGTCCTTCATGACGTTCCGTTGTTTCCAGATGCCGGGTACCGAATAATACCGCGAAAAGCGCAAGGAGCAGGGCGATATAAAATGCCGGATCATTGAGAAACTGGATTTTGGATGATCCGATCGGAGTCATGACATCCGGGTAATGTTTGACCAACTGGTAGCTGGTGGAAATGGCTTTGAGCTGAAGTGAGATATAGGGAACCACTCCCAGGATCGCAATGACCGTGACTACCCCTCCCAGACTCGTGCTTTTTCCATATCGGGATGCGATAAAATCGGCGATGGAGGTTATTTGATGCGCTTTACTGATCCGGATGATCTTGCGTAAAATCATCCAGCCGAGAGTCGCTGTCAGTGTCGGACCGATATAAATCGGGAGAAACCCGAGCCCGGTTTGAGCGGCACGCCCGACACTTCCATAAAATGTCCAGGCCGTACAGTAAACCGCCAGGGAGAGGGCGTAAATATAAGGATTGCTGATAATGCTTCGGCCCAGTTCGGCACGCCTGTCCCCATAGAAAGCAATGGCAAAAAGTGAAGCCATATACCCGAATGCAAGAAGAAATATGGTTCCGGTATCAAGCATTTGAACTCAGATTCGAGGCTGATCCTGATCCGATTTTTGAGAATATCGCGTAATCCGTATGGTTATAACGATCAACGCGATCCAAATGGAAAAAATATATACATATAATACAGGAATTCCGAAACAGAGGAGGTTTAAGTTGAAAAGAGATAAAACGGGATAGTTGAAGAGAACGCTTCCCAGCAAAAAGAGGGCCATCAGACGCCGGCTTTTTTCCTTATCACCTGTCATTGCAGCCTCTCATCGAAAAGCCTGTTGATCCTCTTAAAATTCCGAAACGGCGATCCGGTGTGTTCAATAGAACAGCTTGGGTAACAGCGCGTTGAAAACAGGTGTCATCCCTGAATCTTTCACGCGGTTGCGGTTTTCAGTTGCAAGGCATTTAACGGTCCAGCCATAGTCTATCCTGTTGCAAACCCTTAATAACGCAGCAGATGAAAGATTCAGGTCATATATGCTTTTCAATATCCGGTGTCAATATGCCGTTGCGATATGGTCAGTTGGACTCAAATTTAAAATCGCTCAATTTAGGAAAAATTAAGATTGCGCCCTTAACCGGACG
>JBFMEI010000306.1:0-3167 GCA_040753295.1 Thermodesulfobacteriota bacterium
AACGCGCGCGCCAGAGCGAACAAAAGCGCCTGAGAAACAAGATCGTCAAAACCAGAGTTAAAAATGTGGTCAAGAGCATTCGAACCGCCGTTCAGGAGACACCGGACCCGGAAGCAATCCTTAAGGAGTTAAATTTCGCCAAATCGGTCATTGCCAAAAGCTCAAAAAGAAACGCGATTCACAAGAAAACCGCATCCAGAAAGATCTCGCGCCTTACGAAGCTCGTCAACGCATCCCGAAAATCATAACGTCCGCATCCCGCACCCGAAGGAGTTTCCGGTTTGACTAAAAATCGGCGGTAAGCCGGTTGTAGAGCTTTTCAGCCATCCGCTTGGAAAGAGTCTCGATGGCATTCCTTCGGTTCTGATCGGTTGCGAACTTATCGTCGGCAACATCATAGGCTTCGTTTTCCGACAACACGCCTGACCAGAGGGTCCGTTTATATTTATCCACAAGCCGGTAGGTCACACCGATGGTCACCCGCCGGGTGTCTGAAGTATACGCTCCGGTATGGGTGATGGTTTCAACCCCCATGGACCCGATCACCCCGTACATGACGGCATCCGCACCATCCATGTCGTTTGCCAGGGCTGTCTCGTTTCTCCGGATAAACTCATTTACCACGTCATCGGCAAAGACCCGCTCGATGCCGGTCTCTGCGGTCCGGTTTTCAGGAATGACCACGAAGATCCGTTTGATCCCGGCCGGAAGTGTCCCGCTTCCGGCAAACCGGTACCCGCATGCCGAAAAGATACCCGGCATCGTCAAACTCATCAAAATCAATAAGAGGGATAGGCTCTTTTTCCGGATTCCTGCCATTTTTCATCCTCTCATATCACGATATTGACGAGCTTCTTTTTGACAAGGATGACTTTCTTAACCGGATTCTTTCCGATAAATCCTTTGACTCGTTCATCATCCATCGCTCTGGCTTTGATCTCTTCATCACCGGCATCTGAAGCGATGCTGAAGCGGCTCCTCAGTTTACCGTTGACCTGTACAACCACCAGAAGGTCGTCCTGATCTAGGGCATCCCTCCGATAAGACGGCCAGCCGGTCAGCAGGATGCTTTCACCTTTCCCCAGCGTTTCCCACAGCTCTTCGGCAACATGCGGGACGATGGGGGAAAGCAAGGTCACCACAGTTTCCAGTGCAAATCGCATGACCGCTCTCTTTTCAGGCTCTTCAGGATCCGGTTTGATTCCGGACATGGCGTTAACCAGCTCCATGACTGCGCTGATGGCGGTGTTGAAGTGAAAGCGTTCTTCAATATCCTGGGTCACTTTGGCAATGGTCTGATGGATTTTTTTATATAAAGTTCGAACCTCCCCTTCAAGCTCTGTTGCGCTTCCGGTATAGGGATTTACATCCCGGATATGACGGATCCAGCCTGATGTCAGCCGCCAGAGGCGATTGATGAACCGGAATCCGCCTTCAACCCCCTGTTCACTCCATTCCAGATCCCGCTCCGGAGGCGCCGCAAACAGGCAGAAAAGCCGTGTGGTATCGGCGCCGTATTTGTCTAAAAGCGTGTTGGGGTCGATGACATTTTTCTTGGATTTGGACATCTTCTCCACTCGCCCCAGGATGAGATTGGAGCCGCATTTGGTGCAGATCCGGTTCTCTTCTTCCGTGCGGGTTTCACCCGGGAACAAAAATCCGTGTCTGGGACAGGATGTGGTTTCCTTGCAGACCATCCCCTGGGTCAGGAGCCGCGTAAAGGGTTCCTTGCACTCCACCAGTCCGAACGCATTCAGAACCCGGGTATAATACCGGGAATAGAGCAGGTGCAAGATCGCATGTTCGATGCCGCCGATGTACTGATCCACCGGCATCCAGTAATCCACATCCTTTTTTTCAAACATCCCGCTATTGCAGCGCGGGGAGCAGTACCTCTCAAAGTACCAGGAGGATTCCACAAAGGTGTCCATGGTGTCTGTTTCCCTCCGGGCATCCGGATTTCCGCACTTTGGACAGGATGTTTTCAGGAACGAATCGAGAACCGGAAGCGGTGATTTTCCACCCTCCAGGAGATTGGCCTCCTCCGGAAGAATAATCGGAAGATCTTCATCCCGGACCGGTACAATCCCGCAGGTGTTGCAGAAGATCATCGGGATCGGCGCCCCCCAATACCGCTGCCGGGAGATTCCCCAATCCCTGAGCCGAAACCGGACCGTCTTTTTTCCGATCCCTTTTTCTTCTAGATACGCCGCGATCTCCTCAAGGGCTTTTTTGCTTTCCATCCCGTTAAAAAACCCTGAATTGACCATGATTCCTTCACCGGTAAAGGCTTCGGTCATGGTCTTTTCATCCAGATCCTGATCTTTCGGGCTGACCACAACAATCACATCCAGGTCGTACTTCCGGGCAAAATCAAGATCTCTCTGGTCATGGGCCGGAACCGACATGACGGCGCCGGTGCCGTATTCCATCAACGCAAAATTGGCCGTAAAAATGGGGATCCGGCGTCCGCTTAACGGGTTGATGCACCAGGCACCGATAAAGACCCCTTCCTTTTCATACAGCTCGACAGCCTTATCGGATCGATCGAGGCGAGACATCCGCTCCACAAACCTGTCCACATCCCCTTCCCGGGGAGTCCCCCGGGAAAGCTCTAGGGTCATGGGATGCTCAGGAGCCAGACACATGAACGTAGCCCCAAAAAGAGTATCCTGACGGGTGGTGAATACGGAAATGCTCTTTTCCGATCCTTCCACCGGGAACCGGATCTCGGCACCAATACTCTTTCCGATCCAGTTTTTCTGCATGGTGATGACTTTTTCGGGCCATCCCGGAAGGCGGTCGCAATAGACCAGAAGCTCCTCGGCAAAATCCGTGATTTTAAAAAACCACTGCCTCAGTTTCTTTTGCCGGACCTCCTTTCCACAGCGCCAGCACAATCCATTTTCCACCTGTTCATTGGCCAGAACGGTCTGACACGATTCGCACCAGTTCACAAAGGATTCCTTGCGGTATGCCATCCCTTTTTCATACATCCGAAGAAAGAGCCACTGCTCCCATCGGTAATATTCCGGTGTGCAAGTGGCGATTTCCCGGTCCCAGTCGTAGGAAAATCCCATGCGCTTGAGCTGGCTTCTCATGTAATCGATATTCTGATAGGTCCAGGCCGCAGGATGGGTATTGTTATCGATGGCGGCATTCTCCGC
>JBFMEI010000307.1:0-3166 GCA_040753295.1 Thermodesulfobacteriota bacterium
TGAATGAGTTTGAAGTGGAAAAAACCGCAAAAAAATTCGTGAAAGCCATTCAGGATCTTTCTGAAGCCACGGCAACCTTTCGCGATCCCCAGGGGCCGCTCTTTTCCGCACTTGAAAATCTGAATCGAGCTACTCGGAATCTTGAAAATATCATCAAAGAGATCGACTCGGGAAAAGGAATCGTCGGAGCGTTGGTCCGATCCGAAGAACTGACACAGGGGGTCAGACAGAACCTCGATAAGGTACAAGAGATTGTTGAAAATATCAGACTGACCGCAGGTAAGGCACCCTCGACCATGGATCAGGTGCAGTTAAATCTGGCCGGAATTGAAAGTCTTCGAAAAGGGCTTTCCGAAAGCGTTGAAAGCGTGGAAAGCGTGCTGAAAAGCATGGATGAACGCATGAATCAACTTGCCGGAATTTTGAACAATCTTGAAACCGGAAGTCGTGACGTTCCGGAGATCACCCAAACCGCGAAAGAAGGGATTTCAGAGATCCGGGAGGGGATGGATAAAATCGATCGCGTTTTCCAGTCCCTTCAGGAGAATTTTCTTATACGGCAAAATCTTCCGGCAACCCCTTCGGGAACCGGAATTGATGCCGGATTGCGGAGATAATCCGGTCATTCGGCACCCGGCAGTTCAAAATAAATACCTGGATCCGGGAAACACATCAATTGAGGAGGAATATCGTTATGGATTGGGGAATGAAAAACAGACTTTCGAGGCTCATTCAATCGGATGGACATTGCATGTTTTTGCCCATCGATCATGGATATTTTCAAGGGCCGACAACCCGTTTGGAAAAACCCGGAGAAACCATCTCACCGCTTATCCCATTTGCCGACGGACTCTTTGTCACCCGGGGCGTCCTTCGAGCCTGCGTGGATCCCACCAATTCACCACCGGTCATTCTAAGAGTTTCCGGAGGAACAAGCATTATCGGAAAAGATTTATCCCATGAAGCTCTGACGACCTCCATTCAAGAAGCGATTCGACTCAATGCCGCTGCGGTGGGAATGTCGATTTTCATCGGAAGCGACTATGAATACGATTCCCTGGTCAGCCTCGGTAAACTGGTTGACGAGTGTGAAACGTACGGTATTCCGGTCATGGCGGTCACCGCCGTCGGGAAAGAACTCGAGAAACGTGACGCCCGATATCTGGCGCTGGCGAGCCGGATCGCGGCGGAATTCGGTGCAAAAGTCGTAAAGACCTATTGGTGCGAAAACTTTGAAAAGGTGTCCAACGGATGCCCGGTCCCTGTAGTGATGGCAGGGGGTCCAAAATGTGAAACCGAAGAGGAAGTCTTCCGGTTTGTTCATGATGGAATGCAGAAGGGAGCCATCGGGGTGAATCTGGGTCGAAACATCTGGCAGGCCAAGTATCCGGTTCCGGTCATGAAAGCCCTCCGCGCCGTTATTCACGAAAAAGCATCCGTCAAGGATGCGATGGAAATATTTGAAATGGCGAAAAAGAAAAACTGAAACTGAAGAAGTGATGTCATGGAAGACCGGTTCAATCACAAAGATGCGGATCTCCTGATTTCGCAGTTTTCAGAATCGAATGCGGATCTTGTGAGGTGCATTCATATCACCCGGCTGATCGGTTTGGAACCCGACCTGGTTCTTCACGGAGGGGGGAACAGCTCTGTCAAAGTAATCCAGTCCGATATCCTGGGTGAACCGCAACACATCATCTACGTCAAAGGAAGCGGAAGAAATATGGCAACAATCAGCCCCTCGGATTTTTGCCCTCTGAATCTTGATCCGCTCAGACATCTCCATCGCCTGAAAAGCCTGTCCGATGACGAATTGGAGAATCAACTCGGAATACACCGACTCTCCATTAAATCTCCTGAACCATCCGTGGAAGCGCTTCTCCATGCATTTCTCCCCCATCGCTATGTGATGCATACCCATGCCGACAGTCTATTGATTATCGGCAGTCAAAAGGGTGGAAGAAGATTGATCAAACAGGTGATGGGAGATGATGTTGCCGTCCTTCCTTACATTGCATCCGGATTTCCTCTGGCCGGAGCCGTCGCCGATTCCGTGAAAAAATCAGAATCCATCAACGCCGTAATCGTCTGCGGACATGGGGCATTCACATTTGCGGAAAATGCGGAGACGGTTTACCGCAGAATGATCCGGCTGGTGACCCGGGCTGAATTGTTTATTGAAAGCCGGTCAAACAGGTCCCTGCTCAAGGCTCCCCAATCGAAGCTCGCACCTTCTTTAAAGGAGGCGGATCGGGATCTTGCCAGGGTGTGCCACGTCATCCGGGGAGCCTGTTCTGATCCGACGGAATCCGGTACTATCAGGCGCTGCTGTGTTGAAGTTCGCCGAAGCAAAGAAATGATTCAGGCCTCCCTCAACCCGATCGCTGAAACGCTCTGCCGGACAGGCGTGATCACTCCTGATCATGTCCTTTGGACAAAAAACAGAATCGTCTTTATTCCTCGGATTCCTGAAGAAGACCACGAACTGAATTCCATCATTCAGAAAGCTGTGTCGGATTTTATCCGTGAGTACCGGCGGTATCTGAATCCGGTGAAAGAGGATGCGTCAACAATCCCATCTCTGGATCTGACCCCGGTCCTTTTCCTGGTCAGCGGCTTGGGACTTATTGCTGCAGGGTCCACCTGGTCATCGACCCGGATCGCAGCGGATATCGGAGAAAAAACGATCCTGATAAAACTGAAGAGCCATGCTCTGGGTGATTTTCGTCCGATCTCCAAGAACCATGTCATCCGCATGGAGACCTGGTCACTTCAGAAAAAGAAAAAAAAGGAGTTCCCGGGACACCCCCTTATAGGCCAGGTGGCCGTAATTACCGGCGCCGGAGGCGCCATCGGATTCGGCATCGCCAAACAGCTTCTGAAAGCAGGGGCGGCCGTGGCATTAACCGATATCGACAGCTCCCGCCTGGAGACTTCCTTCAGCCTGTTATTTAACGAATTTGCTTCTCAAAAAATCGAGCGTTTTCTTCTGGATGTAACTCAGGAGGATGCGGTTGTCGAATTGTTTAATGCCATCAGCCTGAGGTTCGGCGGAATCGACATCCTGGTTCCAAATGCCGGAATTGCTCACGTCGCCAGAATTGAAGAACTGGATTCCTCTATCTTCGATAAAGTCATTGCCGTCAACCTCAAAGGGACGGTCAAT
>JBFMEI010000308.1:0-3163 GCA_040753295.1 Thermodesulfobacteriota bacterium
GCTCACGCTCTTTGAGGAGAAAAGACCGGATGCCGTCACTGTGGATCTTCTCATGCCGGAGATGGAAGGGCTTGAGCTGATCGAAAGGCTTCGTAAAATCCAACCGGACATCAAAATCATGGTGATCTCTGCTGACATTCAGGAAATGACGAAAAAAAAGGTTATTGAAGCCGGGGCAGCAGCGTTTATTCCCAAACTGGAACGCTCCAACGAAATCTTAAGCACCATTAGATCCCTTTTTATAAAGCCTGCTCCTTTTGAATTCACCGAAACTCAAAAAGAAGCCTTTACCGAGATGATGAACATTGCCATGGGGCAAGCAGCAAGGGCTCTGGAGCAGATTTTGAACCGCTGGGTCCATCTGATGATTCCTAAGGTTCAGGTAATGAAGGCCGATGAACTGGGGCATTTTTTTGAGAAACACGCACCGATGATCGGCGCTCTTATTATCCAGAAGTTTGATGGAGATGTTACCGGAAAGACGTCCCTGGTCTTTCCAAAAAATTATGCCGAAATTCTCATCCGGAACCTTCTGGGGGAATTCAAAGATCTTCAAAAACTTACCCTTGCAGAACAATCCGCGCTTATCGAGGTGGGAAACATAGTGTTAAATGCCGCGGTCTCAACGCTCGGGGATGTCATGAAAACCAGGTTGAAACTTAAATTCCCGAAACTTCATCTCAACATCGGCGCAGAAAGCATTACTCAAATCCTTCTGAATATGATCCCCAACAGCGACAATGCTGTAGTTTTATTGAACCGCCTGACCATAGGCGAAATAACGGTTTCATGTTATCTTATTTTTATATTAACCGAATCCGGAATCATGAATCTGGTCCATTCTCTTGAAGGTAAAAGAACCTGAAGGGGGAGACTTTTATCCGGATGCTCAATTACAGGATATCTGATTCGGAATTAGAGGTTATTTTCGGAGCATGCAATGCATGAAGAATCTCTGTTTTGGACCATAAATCCGTTAACCCGGCTTCTGATCGATCAGATGAATTGCGGAATCATCGGACTTGATTCCCATGGGACGGTTTGTGTCTGGAATGACTGGATGGTTAAAACAACCGGTTTGGAAACTCAGATGGCTTTAGGCAGTCCCTTGAATTCTCTTTTACCTGAAACTTCGCCGGTCATTCTGGAATCCATCCTTGAAGTTTCCAGAACAGGAAATCCGAAGATTTTTTCTCCGGTTTTTCATGAGTCCTACTTTCCCCTGAAAGACATCCGGCAGCAGCTCGTCCGGATGATTTCGGCCAATCCCAAGGAAAGCGGAGATCACGATCTTTTTATCTTCATTGAGGATATGACTCAAATTTTCGAATATGAACAGAGTTTAAAAGACCGGTTCATCCCTCTGGTTGAATCATCCCCGGATCATATTTTCATGTTAAGTCCGGAAGGGATCTTTTTGACCAGCAACGACCGGGTCTCCCATCTGGGTTATAAATCCGGAGCTTCCATCATCGGAAAACATATCAGCGAAATCCATTCGTCCGAGGTTGTAAATATCTTTCAAGAAAAAATCACACATGTTCTATCCACCGGAGAGCTAGTCAAATTTGAACACTCTCTTTGGAAGAAACCGGATATCCGCTACCATGAAGATACCTATTACCCCATCCGGCGAGGGAAGGAGATCCTGGCGATCGGCGGCATCTGCCGGGACATTACTGAAAGGAAGCGTCTGGAAGATCAACTCCGGCAAATCCAGAAGCGGGAAGCCATCGGATCCCTTGCCGGCGGCATTGCCCATGATTTCAACAACATCCTTTCTGCGGTAATCGGGTATACGGAGCTTGCCTATGGAGAGGCTCCGGAATGGTCCTTGTCCCGGAACTATCTGAACCAGGTAAAGACCGCAGGAGAGCGCGCCAAAAAACTGGTGCAGCAGATTTTAAGCTTCAGCCGACAAAGTGAACATGAACGGATCCCCATGCAGATTGAACCCATACTTAAGGAGGCCTTGAAACTCATCCGTTCCACCATCCCGACATCCGTTAAAATCGAGCAGGATATCAAATCCTGTCATCCCATTCTGGGGGATCCGACCCAGCTTCATCAGGTGGTTTTGAATCTTTGCACCAATGCCGAGTATGCGATGCGGGAAAAGGGAGGAATTTTAAAAATAGAACTCTCTGAAATCGCCATAGACGGCGAGGCTATTTCACAATACCCGGGACTGACGCCAGGCCCCCATCTCAAACTGATGGTAAGCGATACCGGAATCGGAATGGATGAACCAACCCTGGTTCGCATCTTTGAGCCGTATTTTACCACAAAACCAAAAGAAGAAGGGACAGGCCTGGGGCTTGCCGTGGTTCAGGGGATTGTTCGAAATCATCAGGGATTTATCACGGTTTACAGCAAACCCGGGGAGGGAACAACATTTCACCTTTATTTCCCTGTTGTGGAAAAAACTGCTACGGAACCTGTTGAAAAAGAAAATAAAACTGTTCCAGGAGGTAATGAGAGAATCCTTCTGGTGGACGACGAAGCCCCTCTTGCCCAACTGGGGAGAAAGATGCTCCACTCCCTGGGGTATCGGGTAATGATTCAAACAGAAAGCATGGCAGCGCTTAATATATTTCGATCCCAACCCGAATCATTTGATCTGGTCATTACGGATATGAACATGCCGGAGATGACCGGCGACATTCTGGCTGCGGAGATCATGAAGATCAGTCCCTATATGCCGATCATCCTCTGCACCGGCTTCAGCCATAAAATGGATGAGAAAAAAGCCAAACATGCCGGGATTGCCGGATATCTGAACAAACCGATTACGATTGAGAGCCTGGCAATTGAAGTCCGCCGTGTCCTTGATCAAAAACGCACATAAGCGGTTAATCTCCGGCTTTCACTTACCCCCTGCGCCGATCAATTCTTTTCATTTAAAATCGTTGACTTTGCAGGTATAATCTAGGGGAAAAAGTATTTCCACACATGTCCCTTTTTCGGGTCCGCTCTGGATGCGGATCGCGCCCTCATGGCTTTTGACGATACCGTAAACCACGGTCAATCCCATGCCGACCCCTGTTCCGAACTCCTTTGTGGTAAAATAGGGATCAAAAATGCGATGAAAGTGCTTTGGCGGGATTCCTCTCCCATTATCAATGACCGAAAGTTTCACGAAAAATCCCGGAGAGATCCCTTC
>JBFMEI010000309.1:0-3162 GCA_040753295.1 Thermodesulfobacteriota bacterium
CATTCGATTTTACGTTCAAAAGCATTCATCGACTTATATGAAGAGAAACGAATTGAGCAGAAGACAAATTTTATTAAATATCTCAAATCATTTAATGTCGACTTTGAAAAAGAAGGATTAAATATCGTCGATGTGGGCTGGAAAGGCTCCATTCAGGACAACATCTTTTTTTCCCTTGGAGGCGATATCCCTGTAAATGGGTATTACATCGGACTTCTTAACCCGACCACCATTTTAGAAAATAATCGAAAAACAGGAATACTCTTTTCAAATTTTATAAAAAACACGCCGTATTTCGATGTTTACCGAAGCAATACTTCTCTTTTTGAAATTCTTCTTGCCGCATCTCATGGAAGTGCCGATGGATATTTCGCAGATAACTCGGAAGAGGATTCCCGGAATGGGATATGGATCAAAACGGCTGAATTACCTGAAGAACGTAAATTATTTGAAGAGCAGATCCGGCCCATCCAGGAGCATATTAAAAACACCTGCCGGGATCTCGATAGCCTCACATCAATCACCCAAGAACCCATCCCGGATGAGGAATGGTTTGCAACGAAGCATGCGAGAATGGTTTTTCGGCCAAGATCAAAAGAAATCAATTTCTTTCAATCACTCTATCATCTTGAAAATTTCGGGATCTTTGAATTCACCGATTTCAATTCCGGCAAAAAATTATCGATCGGAAAACGGTTAAAGAATATGAGGCGGGTGATTGATGATCCTTCCTATGTTCTTGAGAAATGGACCTGGTATCCCATTGTTTTAAACCGTCTGGGGGTCGGCTTCATGACCCGGTCCTTTGGGGAAAGGCTGTATCAAAAGACGTTCGGGGCTGATGAACAGCCTTCAGCGTTATCCGGGAAAAAATTAATCACTCTCCTGGATCACTTAAACTTAAAAAATCGCTTCTCCATCGCCTTTTTTTTAGGCATTCCGGATATCAACGGCGGAACCAACGTCATATATGAGCATGCCCTCCGGTTGAAAAAGAAAGGGCATGATGTCTTTATTCTTACCAGAGAAGAGATTGACCCTGTCCGTTATGCATGGCATCCGGAGGCCGGCAGCCTCACCTGGCTGACCCTTGTCAAAGCCGGTCCGATGAGATTCGATTTTGCTGTTGCCACCTGGTGGCAGAGCATCATTTTGCTGCGCCACATAAACGCCGCCGCCTATCTTTATTTTGTCCAATCCATCGAATCCCGGTTTTTTCCTCCGGACGACAAGGCGACTTATGAAGAAAAAGCGTATAAACGACTCGCCGAGAATTCATACCTGATGCCCATTCCGGTTATCACAGAAGCCCTCTGGATAAAGAAATACCTGAACGAGCATTATGGCATTGATGCGTTTCTTGTCCGTAACGGGATACGGAAAGATATCTATACCGAATCCGGAAAAGCGCATCTGCCCCGGGAATCCGGAAAATTAAGAGTCCTTGTCGAAGGACCTCTGGGGGTTCCCTATAAAAATGTGGAGAAGGCTGTTGCCGTAGCCGGAAAGTCGGACGCGGATGAGGTCTGGCTGCTCACTTCTTCAAAAACCAATCGATTTGATGGTGCGGACCGTCTTTTTTCCCAGGTTCCGATTCATGAAACTCCATGGATATACCGATCATGCGATGTCCTTTTAAAACTAAGTACTGTCGAGGGGATGTTCGGCCCGCCTCTTGAGATGTTTCACTGCGGCGGAACTTCGATTGTATATGATGTGACGGGCCATGATGAGTATATCCGCCACAATATTAACAGTTTTGTTCTGCCGATCGGGGATGAGGAAGGAGTTATAAGGCATCTCAATTTGCTGAAGCATCAACCTGAAACTCTTGCCCGACTTAAAAAAGGGGCGGCCGATACCGCCGGAAAATGGCCGGATTGGGAGTTGTCTTCAAATGAATTCGAAAAAACGCTGCACCAGTTAAAAGGCCGGTCCTGGCCGAACCGAACCTATCTTTCTAAAGCATCCGATTACTTTTTTCAAACCTGCGAGCATGACATCAAGCTTTTTTATGAACAGGAGCAGAAGCCGACTACTCAGTGTTATCAGCTTTACTGGCATTTCGGAGAAGGCTTTTCAGAGCCCAAATCCTGGAAAACAGAATATCAGAGCAGTAATTGGGTTACCATTAAGAAAATACTGAAGCCCCTTTCCGGAAAAATATTTCTGAGAATCGACCCATCAATTCAGACTGGAATCATTTTTATTGATCAAATAACCGTTACAGATGCGTTACATCATCTTCCGGTTGTCAGGCTTGATAAAAATACCGGATGGAGAAGTTGCAAAATTACAGGGACCGCATCCCTGATTTCAAATCATTCGGCTTTGGTTCTGGAATCCACGGGATCGGACCCGCAGATCACTCTTGATTCAATTGAGGTTGATGAAACAGTGGAAGAGATAGAAATCGAAATCCGCCTGAACTGCATGTCCTGTCGTTTAGGCATTTATGAAGCGTTGAAGCCGACTGCAAACGAAATCGTATTACAATCGAATTGAACTTCATCCAAAAATCGTTCAAAGGATCTGAGAGTTTTAAAAAAGTACTTTTTCCGTCATGCCGGACTCGATCCGGCATCCAGAGCTATTTGAAATTACTGGATTCCGGTTTTCACCGGAATGACAGATTTGGAGATATTCAAAGCTCTCGATTTCTCAGTCTTTTATTATTCTTGATATGGAGTTTCGGATGCATTGAGAATCCATTCTCCCCAAATTCATGTTTTGCCCAAAATGAAGCCGAACATTTTAAAAAACGAATTCCGGTCATTTATTGCACCGATTTATTTCATCCCCACGAAGATCCGGACGACCACTTCGATATCGTGTCTTTATATGCCATCAGGGAATTTGAAGTTAAAGCAATCGTTTTAGATCAAGGCGCCAGGCAAGATGTCAGCTCTGGACAAATCCCTGTGGAGCAATTGAATCATCTGACTCGAACCCGAATTCCCGTCGGAATCGGATTATCAAAACCGTTGAGAACCAGCTCGGACAAAGGACTCTTCGAATCGAAGAAATACCAATCCGGAGTTCGGTTAATCATTGATGTGCTTCGAAATTCGAATCAACCGATATCAATTATCGCAACAGGCAGCTTAAGAGATATTGCGGCCGCATTTAACCAGGAGCCGGATCTTTTTAAAAATAAGGTGG
>JBFMEI010000310.1:0-3132 GCA_040753295.1 Thermodesulfobacteriota bacterium
GCGATAAGGAATGCCGGATGGTCTCCTGAAGATCTCTCCCGGCTTCGGGTAGGCGTCTGCATGGGAACGACCGTGGGATGCACCATGAACAATGAGGATTTTTACCGGGAGCTCAGGACCGGAGGGAATCCGGATATGCACCCCATCCGGCGGTTCCTCATCAGCAATCCTTCACATTCTGTCGCCGGACGGCTGAACCTTTCCGGGCCTTTGCAGACCGTGGTGAATGCGTGCTGCTCAGGGACCGATGCCATAGGAATCGGAGCCTCATGGATTCGACATGAAATATGCGATGTGGTCATTGCCGGAGGATCGGACGAACTCTGCCGCGTCACCTATAACGGGTTTATTTCGCTCATGATCACAGACCCTTCCCCATGCCGCCCTTTTGATCAAAACCGGAAAGGCCTGAATTTAGGAGAAGGGGCCGGAGTCGTAGTTCTGGAGTCGGAGGCCATTCGAAAAAAACGAGAAAAAGCGCCTCTTGCATTTGTTCTCGGGTATGGTACTGCAGGAGATGGATTTCATTTAACCGCTCCCAAACCTGACGGAAGCGGACTCAAGCAGGCCATCATTCAAGCCCTATCCTTCAGCAAGACGAAAAGATCGAGGGTGGGATTCATTTCTGCCCACGGAACCGGAACCATCGATAACGACAAGGTTGAAAGCCGGATCCTAAGCGAGGTATTTCCCAAAATCCCTTTTTTTTCCACCAAGGGACATACCGGCCATACGCTGGGTGCGGCGGGAGCCATTCAGGCTGTTTTAACTCTGATTTGCCTCCAGAAACAGAGGCTCCCGGCGAATGCAGGCCTGGAAATACCCGATCCGGATCTTCCGGCCACACCCAATCTTTGCACACGAGACTTCTTTTCAGAAATCGCTGTTTCTCAATCCCTGGCTTTTGGAGGAAACAACTCGGTTCTCGTCCTTCAAAAAGGGGGAGAAGAGAAATGAAATTGGCAATTCGTGGAATAGGCGTAGTGGGAGGGTTTGGAAACGGAATCGGGGATCTCGAGCAGGCCCTGATCAACCCGTCCCTCCCGCACGAAACCCCTCTCCCTTGCGATCTTCCCTGCCCTCATAAATACAAAATCTTTTCCGCCAAGACCGAGCGACTCAAAGAATTTATTCCAAAAAAAGCGTTACGTCGAATGGATCATTTTTCCCGGATGGCAGTTCTTGCCGCATGTTTCGCCCTGCTCGACGCAGGTGCCCCTTTTTCTCTGGGATACCGAACAGGAGTTATTGTCGCCAGTGGATACGGTTCAGCCAGAGCCACATTCGCCTTTCTCGATTCGGTCATGGAGCATGGAGATCGGTGCGGATCTCCCATCCATTTCTCAAACTCGGTCCACAATTCGGCCGCAGCCCATCTCTCCATTGCTCTGGAGGGATTCGGACCCAACTCCACTATCAGTCTCCTGGACATGTCGATCCCTGCAGCATTTCTCCTGGCAGAGGTATGGCTTTCAGAAGGTCGCGTCGAATCCGTCCTGATCGGCGGTGTCGATGAGCATTGCCCTGTTCTCGAATACTGCTGGAGTCGTTTATTCGATTGATATACTTATCCCTCCAGGACCCCTGACTTCGCTTCCCCAAACCCCGCCATGGGTGAAGGAGCGGTATTTTTCATGATTTCCAGATCTGATGAACGTCCTGTTCCATATGGATTTATCGAATCGATTGAGATGGGGGACTTAAATTGCAACAAGATTCTCTTTCCTGAAAACACGTTGATCATTGCCGGAACAGACAGCCGCGGTCGACATTCCCGATATTACAAGGAAACCATTCCCCAGGCGTTTCCTGTGGTCTCCTATGCTCCGGTGATCGGGAGCCTGCCGGTCGGAATGGGATTTGATATTGCAATCGCAGCACTTTCACTCAAAAGAAAAGCCGGATTCCCCGCACCGGAATCGAGTATCTCTCAAATTTTATCAAACCCCGTTTCGACAGTAATCCCCCTGACGCAACGATCAATTTGTTGTTTAACTATCTCTTCCCAAAAGAAATACGGAATGATTCTTATGACCGGAAATTCATAGAACGAGAAGGATCATGAATTTCAGCTTCCTGGGATATGTGGGGCGGAAGACGATCCGCTTCACAACTCATCTTTTAAACCATCTGGCATTCGGATATCGGATTACCCGGATATTTCTCACACCTGGAATCGGTATCAAGACCCATCATCGTCGTATAATTCTCGAACAGGTCTATTTTTCATGCGTCAAGGCCCTCCCTCTGATATCTTTCGTAGCGTTGATCATGGGAACCATGATGATCATCTATTTTTCCAAAGTATCGGAAACATATTCTTTGGGAAGGCTGGCTGTTCTTTTGATTATTCGCGAGATCGGGCCGGTAGTCACCGCATTGCTGATCATTCTCCGATCAGCCACACCGTTAACAATCGAAGTCCATGGCATGTGTGCGGGGAACCGGTTTCAGACTCTAAAAACCGCCGGACTTGATCCCATTAAAGAGGTCTGCTTCCCAAGGATCGTCGGCGTCCTGGCATCTGTCCTGTGCCTGTTCATTGTTTTCGATCTGACCGCCATCTTCGGTGGAGCTGCAACGGTCTGGATCGTTTCATCCATTCCGATCGTCGGATTCTTGACCCAGCTTGGAAAAGCCGTTATGCTGACGGATATTGTCGTCGGAGTCGTCAAGGCCCTTTGTTTTGGCGTTATCGTCAGCATCACCTGCATGTTCCATGGATTGAGGCTGACTTATCAAACTGAGCCTATCCCAATGATGGCACCGCAGGCGGCGATCTACTGCTTTATTTACTGTATGATTGCCGATATTTTTATTTCATTTACTTTTTACTGGTAGAACATCAAATCATGGATAACTGCCATGGAAGACGAATTTTCGGTTAAAGAAAAAATCGCCGGTCTATTCATGATGGCTGTTGTGGTCATCCTGGCAATCACCGTCATGATTGTCGGGAGGGGGAAAAACTGGTTCAAAAGCTCTGTTACGTATTATACGACGTTTAACGAGGGTTATAATCTTGAAGTGGATGCCCCCGTGAAACTGTTTAAGGCAGATATCGGGAAAGTCAAAGAAATCACTCCGGTTGAGAATAAAGTCAGGGTCAGACTCTCCATTTTGGAAGATTAC
>JBFMEI010000311.1:0-3116 GCA_040753295.1 Thermodesulfobacteriota bacterium
TTCTCCGTTTTCACTGGCGGCATATTCGGCCAACGGATCTTCAACCTTGCGGACCGTAACGTAGTCTGCTTCATACGCGGACTCGAATATCTGATCGATCTTTTTTTCAATGCTTTCCGGTGTAATCCGGTGAGCCTGGTTATATGACCGCTGAATTTCCCGTCTCCGGCCGGTCTCCTCCATCGCCTCCTTCATGGAGCGGGTAATGGTATCGGCATAAAGAATAACGCTTCCCCGGATGTTTCGTGCCGCACGGCCGAAGGTTTGAATCAGGGAACGCTTTGAACGAAGAAATCCTTCCTTATCTGCCTCAAGAATCGCAACCAGGGAGACTTCGGGGATATCAAGACCTTCCCTCAGCAGATTGATGCCCACCAGAACGTCAAACTTGCCGATCCGGAGTTCCCGGAGGATCTCCATCCGCTCAAGGGTTCCGATATCCGAATGGAGGTACCGGACCCGGATCCCCAGGTCCGTATAATATTCCGTAAGATCTTCAGCCATTCTCTTGGTAAGAGTGGTAACCAGGACCCGATCGTGATTCATAACCCGTTTTTTAATTTCTTCCAGCAGATCATCGACCTGATTTAGAGCCCGGCGCACCGTGACTTCAGGATCAATAAGCCCGGTCGGCCTCACGATCTGTTCGATGATATTTCCCGACGATCGTTCTCTTTCAAAATCCCCGGGAGTTGCGCTTACAAAGATAACCTGGGATATCCGGTCCAAAAATTCCTCGAAAGTCAAGGGCCGGTTGTCGAGTGCCGACGGGAGTCGAAAGCCGAACTCCACGAGGGTTTCCTTTCTGGATCGGTCTCCGTTGTACATTCCCCGAAGCTGCGGAACCGTGATATGGCTTTCGTCGATGAAGATCAAAAAATCATCAGGGAAGTAATCCAATAAGGCGGGGGGAGGCTCTCCAGGGGCCCTTCCGGTCAGATGCCGGGAGTAATTTTCAATTCCGGTACAGTAGCCGAGTTCGGAAATCATTTCCAGGTCATAATGGGTCCGCTCTTCAATGCGCTGGGCTTCAATCAGTTTATTCTCGTTTCTGAAAAATTCGATCCTGTTTTTAAGTTCAGCCTTAACCGTCTCCATGGCCATGATGAGGCGTTCTTTCTGGGTGACATAATGACTTGCAGGAAATACGGATACGCGCTTTAAGAGGGTCCGAACCGTCCCTTTCAGGGGATCGATTTCACTGATCCCGTCAATGCGGTCCCCGAAAAATTCGATCCGGATTCCCCGGTCTTCTTCATAGGCCGGAAAGATTTCAACCCGATCCCCTCGAACCCGAAAGACGCCCCGGTGAAAGTCGTAGTCGTTCCGGTCGTACTGCATGGCCACCAGCTCTCGGAGGAGTCGTTCCCGGGTGAATTCAGCATCTTTTTCCAGGTCAATGCGCATGGAAAGATAATCTTCAGGCGCCCCCAGACCGAAGATACAGGAAACGCTGGCCACCACAATGACGTCTCTCCGGGTCAGCACCGAACGTGTGGCGGAATGCCGCATTTTATCGATCATCTCATTGATGGAGGAATCCTTCTGGATATAGGTGTCGGTTTCGGGTATATAGGCTTCAGGCTGATAGTAGTCATAGTAGCTGACAAAATATTCAACCGCGTTCTCCGGAAAAAAGTTTCTGAACTCATTGAACAACTGGGCGGCCAGAGTTTTATTGGGGGCGATGACCAGGGTAGGTTTTTGAACTTCTGCGATGACATGGGCCATGGTAAAGGTTTTGCCTGACCCGGTAACCCCGAGTAACACCGTCTGATCGATACCGGAACGAAGATTTCGGCTGATGGACCGGATCGCTTCAGGCTGATCCCCTTTGGGAAGAAAGCTGCTTTTAACGGCGAATTCGGACATGGCTGAATGGGGTCAGGTCAAACTTCAGGATTCGATTTTCCATCGGGTTCCGTCGGGCCGATCTTCAAGAGAGACCTTCATCTTTACGAGGAGGGCGCGGATCTCATCGGCTCTTTTCCAGTCTTTTGCCTTTCTTGCTTCGCTTCTTTCCCGAATCAGGTCTTCGACGACTTTTGGATCCAGATTCTGCTGCCGGACTCCTCTGTTCCGTTTGAATTCAAAATACGCATCAGGGGTCTGCGAGAGGATTCCAAGGACTTCGCACATCTTTCGGAGATCGGCTGCGATGGAAAGGAATGCGGTCTCGCCCTCCGGAGGAGATTTTTTTTCCCACTCATCCATCAGTCGATTGGCGTTTCGAACTTCTTCCAGAAGAATCCCGATTCCATGAGCGGTATTGAAATCATTGTCCATGGCATCGCAGAATCGAGTCCAGCCGTTTCCGGACACTCCTGAGGCAGGGGTGAGGATTTCGGTGGTTGCGGTTCCGACCCGGAGAAAAAACTCATATATTTTGTCCAGATTCCCCCCGGCCTCTTCCATGGCCTGTTCGGTGAAATCGATCGGGCTTCGATACTGTTTTGAAAGGAGAAAGAGCCTCAGCGCCTCGGGATGATAGGTGTTCAGGATATCCCTGACGACCAGAAAATTCCCCAGGGATTTTGACATCTTTTCCTGATTGATATTGATAAATCCATTATGGAGCCAGTATTTGACAAAGGGTTTTCCGAATGCCGACTCGGACTGGGCAATCTCATTTTCATGGTGTGGAAAAATGAGATCCTCCCCTCCCCCGTGAATATCGATCCGGTCTCCTAAAAATTCCCTGCTCATGGCTGAACATTCGATATGCCATCCCGGTCTTCCTTTTCCCCACGGGCTTTCCCATGAGGGTTCTCCGGGTTTTGACGATTTCCACAAGGCAAAATCCGCCGGATTTTTCTTCCGCTCATCAATATCCACCCGGGCCCCGGCTTCCATATCTTCCAATTTTCGGCCGGAGAGTTTTCCATAATCCGAAACCGTCTCGACAGAGAAAAAGACATCCCCGTTGATGCGATAGGCATGCCTTTTTTCAAGAAGGATCCGGATGACGGAAATAATTTCGGAAATATATTCGGTGGCTCTGGGCTCGAATCCGGCGCGCTCAACATGCAGCGCATCCATATCTTCATGGAATTCATTGATATATTTTTCAGTCAGATCGGTCGATTCGATCCCGAGCTGATTGGCCCGGGCGATGA
>JBFMEI010000312.1:0-3109 GCA_040753295.1 Thermodesulfobacteriota bacterium
GCGGTCAGAACAAAACCATCCGGGACGCTCAAGCCGAGCCGGGTACGAATTTCTCCGAGATTGGCCATTTTGCTCCCGGCAACATCTACGAGTTCTTTGTTGAGATCCTCCAGAAAAATAAGAAGCCGGGTGTCGGAGAGTTCTTTTTTTTGGGACAAAACCGCTTCGATTCGACGCTGAATTTCCTCATATCGGCCAAACAGCCGCTGATATTTTCCGGGAGCGAGTTCTTCAATCTTTTGAATCATCCGATAGACATTCACTCCTGCCGATGTGCATGCCGAACGAATAAAAGTCATCCCGAACGGTTCTTTTCCGGAAAGGGCTTCCTCCATCTGAGCCATAATTTCAAGGGACTGGTTATTTGAATTTAAAAGCAGCTTGAAATTATGGTACCGTTCTTTAAAATCAAGACGTAACCGTTCGATATTCTCGCCGTCGCCGGTAAGTTTCTTTGAAAATAATTTCGAGAAAAGATTACGTATGAAATCCATGGGGCTTTTAAAATAATGAAAGGCCAAAGGCAAATGGGATGCCTTCAGCCTTTCATTTGTAAAACTTCTATTTTCATTTGAGTCATGGACATTACGCCCGGACTCATCCAGGAGACGTTCGGATTAATGTTCGAGCTTCATTCCCCAGCCCTCGAACAGGTACATGATCGCAAATCCATACCAGACCGTATAGATGACATAAAAAATCAGCGAGAAAACGACTACCCCGATCCGGTCTCCGATCTTTTGCGGCTGGATTTTGTAATAATTATAAGCGGTTTCAACGGCTTTGCTTTTGACCGCAGAAGCAACCTTGGCTTCCTTGAATTTTTTCTGCTTGGAGAGATCCTTCTCCAGTTCCGTCAATGCATTCCACCAGTTAAACAGAACGCTTTTTTCATTATAGCCGTATTTGGTGGAGACACCCTGTCCATCATTGACATACATTTTGTCGGAGTCCGCCAGGCAATTGGCCAGGATTTTACCCAAATCACCGCTTACCTTTAATACACCCCCCGCAGGTTCAGCCGATGCCCCGGCTTGAGAAAACAGAAGCGCTGTCTGTTTCGCACGTTCTTCAATCTTCAGGTCCAGTGTCGCTTCAATGGTATTTCCGGAAAACTTATCCGCTTCAGCTTTGGCAGCCGGAATATAGTACGCCGACCCCTTGGAAATGGAATTGTAAAGATCATCAAGATAGTCCAGGCCGTTTTTTCCCTTGAAAACCGGGGAAAAGAAAATAAACAAAACCACAAAAAAAGCCGCGAGCATGACCAGCCCCAGTGTGAATGTTTTCTTTTTGGCTATCATCGGTGTGCCTCCTCTCCTTTGAGCGTCTTGATGTTTGTGACAAAGGTCCCGATAACCCAAACGGAGAATCCGCCGATTACGATGAAGAACGCCCAGATCCCGATGGTATTCAACAGGTCACCCGTTCCCTTGGACAGCGGAATGACTTCCAGCGCAGAGAGCTTGGAGGGAAGGGCGAAGACCCGATTGATGAATCCGGCAAGAACGGCCATGGCATAAAAGCCCCGGATGGTGATCCCGGGGACCACCTTGGTCGCCATGGCGCCGACCTGAATACCCAGGAGGGAGCCCAGCAGCATCCCCATGGCCATGGTATAGAAAATAAACCCGTAAATGGCATACTGGGTAATTGAGGCATATCCGGCGGTAAAAACAATCTGAAAAATGTCGGTTCCTACAGTGGTCATCGACGAGACACCCAGCGTATAAACAAAAATGGGAAAGGTTAAAAATCCACCGCCGACACCCATGATACCCGCCGCCAATCCCACCAGTGCCCCGCTGGCAACTAAAAATATCCAGGAGATCCCGCGACCGCCCGGAACCAGATCATGATCAAATCTGATGATTGGAGGAATATTAACCGACTGAAGTTTACGGGGAAGATTTCCCATCTCAGCCCCTTCCACTTTGCCGTGATGGGCGGTCGTTCCCTTAGGTGCGGTCTGTTTTGAGACGCTTCGGGACCGCAGATAATCGACCATGGCATATAAACCCAGAAATCCCAGCATAAATGAATAGACGATGGTAATGAATGCATCGCTGAGCACCGGATTGATCTCAAAAAGCGCCCGATTCACCAGACCCCCGACCGTCGCTCCGATCATGGCGCCGATTAAAAAGACGACAGCCAGCGGAACAGACACATTCCCGAGCTTCCTGTGAATCACGCTCCCCATGATTGCCTTGGCAAAAATATGAAACAGATCCGTCCCGACCGCCAGAATCCCTTTAATACCCGCACTCATCAGGGCCGGGGCAATGATAAACCCTCCTCCTGCTCCGATACATCCGGTGATCAGTCCGGCACCGATACCGATGGCGATGGAGACAATAAAAATGAACGTGCTGTAGTAGGCAGGACTATAGGCCTTTTTCCCCCCCAGCAAATCCGGAAGGGCGCCTCCGATCTGATCGGCAAATGCAATCCCGATCAGAAGCACCGGCGCCGTCAATACGGCCAGCGTCAGCAGACGCTTTTTACTTTTTAAAATGGTGTTGGACACGTCAATCTCCCAGCGTGCATGGGCTTGGGCGCCCAACATCAAATAATGGCTCCACTCCCTTAACAATTTCATGTCTATTCAGCTCCTTTTTAATGTTGAATTGGCATGTCAAAACAAAAAAACCGCTGAAGTGATTCCTTCAATCCGATTTGTGAATCACCTCCTTTAAATGCTGAATTTTCTTTTCCTGGATCAATTTCTTTTCATTGGCATCCTGGAGCTTGTATAAAAGCTCGTCGATGTTAATGGGTTTCATGAGGTAATCAAACGCTCCGAGCTCCATTCCCTCCCGGGCCACTTCAAGACTGGCGTGGCCGGTTAACATGATCACTTCGATGAGAGGATGGGTCCGCTTGATGCGCCTTAAGGTTTCAACCCCATCCATTCCGGGCATTCGTACATCCAATACCACCACATCGATGGGAGTTTTTTCTACGGCTTCCAAAGCCTCCTGGCCGCTTTGAGCTCCGAACACATTGATGTTACGTTTTTTCATCCGTTTGACGACGGTTTCAACAAAATCGACTTCATCATCAACAATAAGTACTGTAAATGAGCTCATCGATTCTGTTTCCTTTC
>JBFMEI010000313.1:0-3074 GCA_040753295.1 Thermodesulfobacteriota bacterium
GAAAGCCGCCATCCGTCACTTTGCCTGTAAAGACGCTTTTGACATCGAAGGATTGGGGGAAAAGCTGATCGAACAACTGGTGGATAAAGGATACGTCCGATCGTATGCCGATCTGTTCGTATTGACTCCGGACCGGTTGAGACTTCTGGATCGCATGGGAGACAAATCATCGGAAAACCTGATTGCGGCGATTGAAAAAAGCAAAACCATCAAAATGAGTCGATTTATTTATGCCCTGGGGATTCGTCATGTGGGTGAAAATGTCGCGGCAATCCTTTCCCGCCGGTTTAACACCATCGACCGGCTTTCCCGTACCTCTTTGGAAATGCTTTCTTCCATCGAGGGCGTAGGGCCTGTTATTGCCCGCAGCATCAGGGCCTTTTTCGATAATCCGAAAAACCTGGACGCCATCGCGTCCATGACCGCCAATGGGGTCCTCATACACCCGGATCACCAGGAGATGGAAGGAGTATTTTTCGGAAAAGTCCTGGTCCTTACCGGAACACTCCGGAGCATGAGTCGCAGTGAAGCCAAGCAGGCAATACTCCGGGAAGGAGGGAAGGTGGGGAGTTCGATCACCCGACGGACCGATTATCTGATTACCGGAGAATCCCCAGGCTCAAAACTCGGCCAGGCAAGAGAGTTCGGCATTGCTGTTCTCGATGAAACCGAATTTCTGAAACGGCTCAGAAGACGATAATCCGAGGAGGAAGGGATCAAATCCAGGAGGAGATTCCATGAATGAACCGGTGAGAGCTCATGTCATCATCAGCGGCAGAGTTCAGGGGGTTTTTTTCAGAGCCGAAACCCAGCGTTCTGCCTCTGGCTTGAATCTGTCCGGATGGGTTAAAAACAATCATGACGGGACCGTTGAGGCGGTTTTTGAAGGAGAGGAATCAAATGTGAATCAAATGCTCATCTGGTGCAGAAAAGGTCCTCCACGTTCAAGAGTCGATCATGTGGCCGTAGAATGGGAGAGGTTCTCAGGAGAATTTTCCGGATTCAATGTCCGGTTTTGAGAAAATAAAAAAGGCGGTTTTCCGGCATCGGCTGCCGAGAGGAGAACCGCCTTTTTTATTTTTTTTATAATCCTTCTTTCAGTTTCTTTCCGGCTTTGAATTTGATCACGGTGCTGGCTTTGATTTTGATGGGTTCTCCGGTCTGAGGATTTCTTCCCTTGCGAGCTTTCCGGCGCCCTTTTGAAAATGTTCCGAATCCGACGAGAGTCACTTTCCCTTCTTTTTTCTTAAGCGCCTTCCCCACGTTTGCGATAAAAGAGTCCAGGGCCACGGTCGCAGCCGCTTTGGAGATGCCGGCATCTTTTGCCATTTGTTCCACCAATTCTGCCTTTGTCATCTTTTCCCCTCCTTCTTTTGGTTCGTATTAAATAACACCCAAGTTATCTTGCCCAATATAGTAGCTTTTTCACGTTGTCAACTACATTTATGTTTCCATACGATTTTTTTTTGTTCCGGTTCCGGTAAAGCCTCTAAAATAGTGGGTTTGTGGCAGGTAATCCCGATAAATCCAGCAGGAAAGGGATTTGATGGAAGTCTGCAGGGTCTGTTTTTAAAAGGGAGGAATACGGATTCAAAAGAGGGCGTCTGAAAAAAGAACCGGATCGAATTCTTGAAGATCGTTAAGTTTCTCTCCGATGCCGATATATTTGATGGGAATATGGAGCGTGGCGCAGATGTTGACCACGATTCCTCCCTTGGCTGTACCGTCAAGCTTGGTGAGGGCAATCCCCGTCACCCCAACGGCCTCATTGAAAAGCTGGGCCTGGGAAACGGCATTCTGACCTGTAGTCGCGTCAAGGATCAAGAGGACTTCATGGGGGCTGTCCGGAATCTTTTTTGAAAGGGTGCGTTTAATCTTTTTAAGCTCTTCCATGAGATTGACTTTGGTATGCAGCCGTCCCGCGGTATCGATAATGAGAATATCCGCACCTCTGGAAATGGCGGCTTCGAGTCCGTCGTAAGCTACGGCTGCCGGATCGGATTTCTCCTTGTGCTTGACGATTTCAGCGCCTGATCTTTTTGACCAGATTTCCAGTTGTTCGATGGCCGCAGCTCTGAAGGTGTCGGCTGCCGCAATCACCACGGATTTCCCCTGTTCTCTTTCTTTTGCGGCAATTTTTCCGATGGTGGTGGTTTTTCCCACGCCATTGACGCCGACCACCATAATGACATGGGGTTTGGCCGGCTGAGCCGGAATTCGAGTCTCTTCGGTTTTCAGGATGGCTTGGATTTCGTGTTTTAATATTTCTTTGAGCGCATCGGCACTTTCGATCTTTTTGGCTTCTTTTGAAATCCGGTCCATAAGCGTCATGGTGGTCTGGACGCCGATGTCGGCGGTGATCAGCAGCTCTTCAATACGCTCCAGAGAGGATTCATCGATCTTCTTTCTGGTGATGAAAAGGTCTTCGATATCGGTATTGAGGAGTTTTCTGGTTTTAGAAAGCCCCTGTTTGAGCCGTTGAAAAAGGCTTGGGGCCGGAGGAGGGGGAGGGGGTTCATGCGGATCTTTCTCGGTTTCGGAAGCCGCCGCTGCGTCCGAATTCTCTTTTTTCCTTCCAAACCAGCCGAATGCCATGAATCAATTCACCGATACGGTATGTTCCAAATTTACGGAAACGACTTTTGAAATTCCTTTTTGTTCCATGGTGATTCCAAAAAGCATATCCGCGAACTCCATACTTTTTTTATTGTGCGTAATCAAGATGACTTGTGATTTTTCGCCGATCATCTTCAGAAGATTGTTGAACCGATAAACATTTAAATCATCCAGCGGCGCGTCGATTTCATCCATCAGACAGAATGACGCGGGTTTGATCAGGAATATGGAAAAGATCAGGGCAATGGCTGATAGGGCTTTTTCCCCTCCGGAGAGAAGACTCATCCTCGTCACGCGTTTCCCGGGAGGATGAATGACATACTCGACACCCGATTCGAGAACGTTTTCCGGATCCGTGAGGGTGAGCTCTGCGGCACCCCCTTCAAAAAGACGGGGGAAGACTTCTTTGAGTTTTTCATTGACCAGTTCAAAGGTCTTCATAAAGCGTTCTTTGGTCA
>JBFMEI010000314.1:0-3067 GCA_040753295.1 Thermodesulfobacteriota bacterium
GAATACGGCGGAGGCCCATGGAATGGACCGGGCTTCGGCGGATAAGATGGGGATGATGGCCACGGTCATCAACAGCCTTGCCCTTCAGGATGCCCTTGAAAAAAAAGGGGTTCAAACCCGGGTCCAGACCGCCATCATGATGCCTGAGGTGGCGGAGCCGTTTATTCTCAGAAGGGCTATCCGTCATCTGGAGAAAGGACGTACCGTCATCTTTGCCGCAGGCACCGGAAATCCCTATTTTACCACCGATACGGCCGCTGTGCTGAGAGCACGGGAGATCCACGCTGAAATTCTTCTGAAAGCGACAAAGGTTGACGGCCTTTACGACTCGGATCCGGTGAAGAATAAAAGAGCCGGATTTATTAAAAGCATTACCTACCAGGAAATCCTGGAAAGAAAATTGGGCGTCATGGATATGACCGCTATTTCACTGGCTATGGAGAGTCAGCTTCCCATTGTGGTATTCAATCTGAAAGGGAAGGGGAATATTCGAAAAGTCGTATGCGGAGAGGAGATCGGAACCCTGATCAACCGGTAACCGGCAGGCATCTGCTGCCTGAGATCCGAACGCCGAAACCGCATGCCATGTCAACCCAAAACAAGGGGAAGGCCATGCTGGAAGAAATCTACGAAGAAACAAAAGACAAAATGGGCAAAAACAGGCTTGCCCTGAAAAACGAACTTCTCAGAATCAGGACGGGAAGAGCCTCGCTTTCTCTTCTGGACAATATCCGGGTCGATTATTACGGCACCAAAACTCCGCTGAATCAGGTGGCGACCCTTTCGATCCCTGAAAGCCGGTTGATTACGATTCAGCCCTGGGATACCTCCATCATCAAGGAAATCGAAAAAGCCATCCTGAAATCGGACCTGGGGCTGACGCCGACCAGTGACGGGAGGATTGTCCGGATTGCCATTCCGCCGTTAACCGAACAGCGCCGGAAAGAGCTCGTGAAAGTCGTCAACAAACTGTGCGAAGAGCACAAAGTCGCCCTTCGAAACATTCGCCGGGAATCGAATGAGCTCGTCAAAAGCTTGAAAAAAGACGGGGATATCGCCGAGGATGAGGCCTTCAAATCCCAGGCCGAAATTCAGAAAATTACCGACGAGAATATCAAACTCGTCGATGACATTTTCAAAGAAAAAGAGAAAGAAATCCTTGAATTCTAGTCGTGCCTCTCACGGCACAGCACCGGAAGCATCGACGCTTCCCGAGCATGTGGCCCTTATCATGGACGGGAATGGCCGGTGGGCGAAAAAACGCCTGCTGAATAGAATCAAGGGGCATGAAAAAGGAGCAGACACGGTCAGGGCGGTGGTTGAAGCGTCCCGGGAACTCGGAATCCGGTTTTTAACCCTTTATGCTTTTTCAACAGAGAACTGGCAGCGTTCCAAATCCGAAATCGAAGCATTGATGATTTTGCTCAGACGGTTTCTGGTCTCTGAAAAAGAGGAATTAGTCAAAAACGGAATCCGTCTGAATGCCATCGGACAATTGGATCGGCTTCCCGGAACGGTTCAGGAAGCGCTTCGGGAGACAATGATCGCCACCAGAGAAAAGAACGAGATGGTCCTGACGCTGGCGTTGAGCTACGGCGGGCGGGCTGAAATTCTGAAAGCGGTTTGTGATATTGCCCGGAAAGTCAAAACCGGAGAGCTGGCTCCGGACCGGATTACAGAATCGGTTTTTTCAGATCATCTTTTTACCCGGGAAATACCGGATCCGGAGATCCTCATCAGAACCAGCGGTGAAATGAGGATCAGCAATTTTCTTCTCTGGCAGATCGCCTACACCGAATTGTTTATCACTCCAACGCTGTGGCCTGATTTTACCCGGGAAGAGTTTCAGGAGATCTTAACCGCCTTTCAGCAGCGCAAAAGAAGATTCGGGCGGACCGATGACTGATGCGTCTGATCGGCGGATTCAACCTCTAACCGTACATGTCGCCCTTTCCGATAATCGGAGACCATGCACAAAAAACGATGGATCACCGGCCTTTCAGCCCTGCCGTTTTTAGTGGGGCTGATTTCCTGGGGAGGAACAACCCTTTTCGCGTGGGTGGTAGCCCTTGTTTCTCTGGTCGGGATATGGGAATCGTTTCGAATTCTTTTTCCCCGGAAAATGGGCCCGGATAAAGATCCGGTTCCGGTCTCCGGGAATCCTGATATCTGCTTCCAGGGGCTTTCCGTTGTGAGCGGGCTTGTCATCCTTTCTGCCTCTTTTTTCAATGCGTTTCATCTGATGGTATCGATTCTGGCCCTCAATTTAATGACTGCCGCTTTTATTTCAATGCTGTGGTTCAGACACGGTGCCGGTATTCTCCACCAGGTATATCGTCAGATTCTGGTGGTGCTTTATGTTCCATTTTTTCTTTCTCATCTAATCTTGATTCGAAACGGGATGGACGGAATTCTCTGGATCTATTTACTGTTATGCCTGGTTTTTGCAGGTGATATCGGTGCATTTTACATGGGGACTTATGCGGGAAAGCACAAGCTGTGCCCGTCCATCAGTCCGGGGAAAACCATTGAAGGAGCTGTGGGAGGGCTGATCAGCACTCTGGGGATCGGTGCTCTGTTCAAATTTCTTTTTCTCCCGGGATTGCCCTGGGCAGGGTCGATTCTTCTTTTCATCGCCGCAGGAATTGCCGGGCAGGCGGGGGATCTGTTTGAATCGGAATTGAAGCGTGCCTCAGGAATTAAAGATTCGGGGGGTATTTTTCCGGGGCATGGAGGTCTTCTGGATCGAATTGATGCGCTTCTTTTTGCAGCTCCGGTGGCATACATGGTTAAGGAATATGTCTTATAATGAAGAATCTCTCGATACTCGGATCAACAGGGTCGATCGGGACCAGTACCCTGGCCATTGTTGAGCAATTCCCGGAAAAATTTCAGATTAAGGCGCTTGCCGCCAATTCGAATGTTAAGCTTCTGGCAGATCAGATCAGCCGGTTTGAACCTGAGCTTGCAGTGGTATATGATGAAGTGCGGGCAAAGGAGCTGAAGAGCCTTTTAGCTTCGAACGGACGCGTCAGGGTTATGCACGGAAGGAAAGGGTATGAAGCTG
>JBFMEI010000315.1:0-3063 GCA_040753295.1 Thermodesulfobacteriota bacterium
GACCGAGTGGCGCTTCTGGGAGCGCAGGACCATGTCGAAGTTCCAACTGATCTTATAATTGAGCGGGTTGGTGCAGGCCTTTTTTTCAGGAACACCACCGCAGTATGAGTTCAGCACATGGATCCGGTCGAACTGTCGCACCGCATGACCGCAGATGACGAGGTCGATGCCGGGATCGAGCCCGCATTCGGGCATGAGGGTGATGCCGGCAACCTTGGCCGGTTCGTCCAAATGGCGGATCGGCTTGCCGTAGTTGGTGCTGACCAGCGGCACTTGTGTTTCCAGGGCGGCTTGAAAGGCATTGACCATGAAGGGAAGCGGCAAAAGATCGATGGCGGCGTCGACGCCCTGTTTTAACAGAGAGACGATGGCATCCGTGGAGGATCCGTCCATCCGGACCGGTTTGATCTTGGAAGTCGGGGTGAAGGCCGGCAGATTTCCCCAATCCTTGAGATTGACGTCCGCGCAAAGAATTTCGCGTACTTGACTGGAGCGAGCCAGATCAAGAAGCGCTGCTTTGCCCTGCATGCCCAGGCCGCCCAAGACTGCGATTTTCATTGAGTTTCCATTAGATAAGAAGTCGTTTTTTTGCAGACGGATCAGGAACGAAATTGAATTGTGTTTCGCCACTATCGGTTCCCCAAGATAAAGGGAACATGCAATTGCCGTGGCATATGAATTTTTTATTATCTAAAGGGAAGCCTGATGTCAACTTGAATTGTCTCGGGTTGCATTGACTTGGCAAGAAACTCAGGCCTAATCCGATCAGATTTCAGGAAGTCGCATTTCACGTCGTGTTGTTCATGGATTATTCTTCAGAAAGGATTTCGTACTCAGTGGTTATCTGGGCCACACCGCGAATGGTTGCAGCCACTGAACAATACTTCTCCTGAGAAAGGGTGATTGCCTGTTCGACGGCTTTCGGAGTCAATCCGTCTCCTGCCAGGCGATATTTCAAATGGATTTTTCGGTAGGGCCACGGGGGTTCGGAATCGCGCTCACCGGTGGTTACCACCTCCAGCAGTTTCAGATTCAGACGCTTCTTTGCAAGAATTTCAACCACATCCACGGATGAGCAGGAAGCCAGAGCGATAAGAAGCATCTCCGACGGCTTGACACCGATCCCATCCGCCTTCCCCGAAAGAACCACCGAGTGGTTTCCCGAGTCAATCCCCACGAAATGTTTGTCGTTCAGCCACCGAACCGTTGTTGTTACGGACATGATAAAACCTCCTTTTGATAGCAAAAAATGAGAATCTGTCCCTTATCAGATAAATTTTTCAATTCTGAATTTTCTTTTGATGTTGACAATCAGATTCCGATTAATTCTGGTTGAAATATTCGACAGCCTGCCGGGGAACAAAGACCCGCCCCTTTCCGGCATTGGCTTTCGGTGAATAGACCGTGATTCCGTTCATCTCCCATGTTTTTCCGTTTATTAATAAAATATCCTTGCTGAACGGCAGGCGTGCAGTCTTTGAATCCTTCGTGACCACTAGAATCCCTTCAGCCGGATCCGGGGTGTCGATGTGAGTCTTAAATCCTTGAGCCGCCGGGAAGGCGATTTCCGAGGGAATAAAAAACTCCTCATTTAGCCGGTCAAGGTTCAAGTCCATGTGAACGGCACATAAATGGGCAATTTCAGTATTGTCAAGTATGGTCATGGGACGGTCAAGCCCGAAATAATAAAAAAACAGATCCTCTCCCCCATGACCGCTGGTTGTCCAGCCGATAACCGACCGATTGCTGATCATGGGGCCGATCACGGAATTCAGCGATCCGGATTTTGCACCCTGAATCGCCGCCACCTCATCACCTGTCAGGCTATCGATTCCGTAGAATCTTTGTATCAGGAATCTGATATTTCCTTCTGAACGATCTTTATTGAGCATATGTTCTACCCCGTCTCCGGTGAATTTGGCTTTTTTCAGCGGGTCATTGAGCGCTTTCAGTTTGAGTTTTGAATATGTTTTATCTGTTTTTCTGCTCCCCAAAGACATCCCGCCGTTCCCGTGGTCGGAAAAGGCAAGAACGAGTGTTTTGGGATGTTTCCTTGCAAAATCGAGCGCGTGTCCCACGGCCTCATCAAATGCGAGCAAATCGCTGATGACACCGACCGGGTCATTGGCATGGGAAGCCCAGTCGACTTTGCTGGCTTCCACAAAAAGAAAAAATCCTTCGGGATTGCAGGATAAAATTTCAATGGCCTTTTGGGTCATCTCCCCGAGGGACGGCTGGTGAGGAGCCAGCATCCGCCGATCAAAATCGTATGCCATATCATCTTTTGCGAACATCCCCCATACTTTCGGAGTTGTAGAGGGAAGGCTCAGGAGATCTTCCCGGGCCTCGATAAACGCATATCCCCGGCTTTTCAGAACCTGGATCAAGTCTTCATTGTCAGTCCGCTTCCCGCCATAACTTGCGGGAAAAAGGTATTGTTTCCCGCCTCCGAAAACCACATCCATGTCGAGATATACCTGCTGTTTAGCGATTTCATTATAATTGCTCCGGGAAGAGACATGGGATGAGTATGCAGCAGGGCTGGCATGCTGAATATTGGATGTTACTACCAGCCCTACGGATTTGCCGATCGATTTTGCCGCTTCCAGAAGGGTCACCAGGGGTCTGTACTCCCATCCCTTTTCAATAGAAGGAACCCCTGGAATTGAGGCTTCCGAGGGATAAATCCCCACATAGTCGTCATTGCTTTTAAACCCGGTTGCAAAAGCGGTTGCTGCCGGTGCTGAATCCGTGATGAGGGAATCGGCGCTATAGGTCCTAAGACCTGAGAGATACATGGCATCCAGATTCAGTGGAGCCTCCTTATACCAGCGGGTAATGGTGGTATGGGCGGATCCGGTCCCGTCGGCCATCAGAATAATGACATTCTTCGAACCAGTATGGGCGTCGACATCTCTTTTTTCCGTTGATGCTGCCATGCTGATATTGAACCATAATCCTATAACCAACTGAATCATGACAAGCCGGTCTAAAATCCGGAAGATGTTTCTCTTTTCCATTTCATTTTCCTGGTGTCTTGATTTTTTAGTTTACTTTCTTTTC
>JBFMEI010000316.1:0-3063 GCA_040753295.1 Thermodesulfobacteriota bacterium
AATGCAATTCTTGGAATCAATGGCGTATTTGAGCGGCACCGCCTGGGCGTACTTGACATATACAGCCTTTCGCTTCTTCAGGCTCTCATCATACTCATCATCCACTTTTTTCGGACATTTTTCCGCACACAATCCGCACGCGATGCATTTTTCAATATCCACGTAGCGCGGATGCTGGGTGATTTGGACCTGAAAGTCACCTTCTTCTCCGGAGATCCCTTTGATTTCCGAGAGCGTCAACAACTCGATATTGATGTGCCGGCCGACCTCGACCAGTTTGGGCGAGATAATTCACATGGCACAGTCGTTGGTGGGGAAGGTCTTGTCAAGCTGGGCCATGATCCCTCCAATGGAGGAGGACCGCTCAACAAGATAGACGTAATAACCGGAATTGGCCGCATCAAGAGCCGCCTGCATCCCGGCAATTCCGCCGCCGACCACCATGATCGAGCCTATCGTTTTCTGGGACATGGATTCACCTACATTAAAAAAGTTTTGATGGAACTCAATTCTTTTTGATTCATCCGAATCCCAAGCGCCTCTTCCGGAATTCCCAGGGAGAGTCCGAGGAGCTGGGGATAAAGGATGGACGGAAGATGAGGAAAGGCGTTTCCTTTTGCTTCCATCTGCTTCTGTACGGTATCAAACTGAAGCTGGCACCAGGGGCAGGCCGCGCAGAGAAAATCGGCGCCGGCTGCCTTTCCGCTTGCCAGTTTTTTTTCGGTCAACATCATGGACAGTTCATTGTTTACCCCCAAAACCGGCGCCCCGCAGCATTCGGTTTTCAAGGACCAGTCCACAGCTTTGGCTCCGGTTGCATCCACCAGTTCATCGAATAAAACCGGAGCAATGGGGTCGTCGAATTGCATCACATCGCTCGGTCTTAAAGCATGGCATCCGTAATGAGGAGCGATCTTGAGATTTTTGAATCCGTTCGAAATCTTTTCTTTGATGACTTTGGGAGTGATTTCTTTGTGAAGGACGCTTAAAAAATGCCTGACCTGAAATTTTCCCTGATAGGAAAGATTTTCTTTGGACAGAAATGCGTTGACCTGGTCTTTAAGGCCGATATCTTCATTCAGCAGGTGTGCCGCTTTTTTTAAAGTGCCGAAACAGCATTGGCAGAGGGTCAAGATATCCAGATTTTTCTTTTCGGCCAGAGCAAGATTTCTGGCGGATAAAAAGAGGGATGTCTTGAAGTCCGAATTTTTCATGGGATATCCGCAGCAATTGAATTCACGGATATCCGCGATATCGACTCCGAACAGTTTCAAGACCTGCCGGGCGGAAAGATCATATTCTTTCAGCCTGGCCGGGATGTTACATCCGAGAAAAAGCGCGTATTTCATCTTTCTTTCCACCTGTTAAAGTTGACATGACCTTACGAGGCGTTTCGGATTTCCTTTATCGTCATGTTTTTCAGCTCATATAAGACGTCGGTCACCTTGACCCCCTGAGGGCAGTGCTCCTGGCACTGATAACAGGTCAGACAATCCCACAGCATTTTCGAACCGAGCGCCAGGTCTTTCAGTCCCAGTCCCAGAGAACGCATGATCTGATGGGGAAGGAGCCCGACCCGTTCCTGGGGGTTTTCGTAACTTCCGACCACCGGGCATACCGTGGTGCAGTTTTCGCAGGAAAAGCAGAAACCGAACGTGCCTGCCTGAAACGACCGGGCAGCCTGCCCCTTGAATCCTTTGTCGATAGGGGTCAGAGGGATGACCGCATCCGGTTTTTTTATCAGGGCGAATTTTTGGACGAGGGCTTCTCTTGTCCGAACCAGGGGCTTCTCATAAGCGGCCGGTTCCATTCGATCCTGATTTAATCCCCGATAAAAAGAGAAAGGGGAAAGAGCAAGGGGGACCGGCGCATCCCTTGAAATCAGCTCTTCTCTGACATTAAACCAGAGGTCTCTCAGGTTGATTCCGGCCGGACATACCACCGTACATCGATCGCAGTTGGTGCAAAGATAGATTCCTTCCAGAATCGGACGAAGCTCTTCGGAATTCAGCTCTCTTTTCGACGCATAAGATTTCAGGAACGACAGTTTTTCACCGGGTAAAATGGTCCGGTTATGCAGGGCTTCAAATGCAACAGCAACCGAACATCGGAGCGAGCAGGTTCCGCAATGGGTGCAGGCATCGAGTTCCATGGCCTGCCGGGTTGCGATGTTGGCCGGATCCGACTGGGCCGGATCCATCACAGCACCGGCCATCAGGCTGATGGAACTTGCGAAAATGTGAAACATCTTGCTGAAGGGAAGGTAGGCCAGTCCGAAGAAACAGGAAAAGATATGAATATACCATAAAACGGTTACACCGTCGGCTTGGTCGACGGCACGGGCAACAGGGCTGATGGCTTTGGCGGTTGCGTATCCGACAAATGCTGATTTGTTGGGAGAATGGCATCCTGCGCAGTTGGATTGATGAAGCTCATACCCCTGATCCAGAATCGCCGAATCAAATGGGCCTTTCAGATTGGGGGAAACTGTGCCGTATTCCTGAATCCAGTAGCTTTCAAGGGCTTTGATCTCATCCGGATCATCCATGCCGGCATAATCATCAACCATCCGCTGAAACTCGGAATGGGATGAAATCTTGACGCCTTCCAGCGCGACTCCTGAAATCATGATCACCCCCAGAATGATCAACGCATATCGGTCCATGGCGTTGGTCATCATCCGGGGGACTTTCAGAATGTAGCGTCTTGTAATGGCAATTCCGACTCCGATGATCACCAGAAGTCCAAAAAAATCCCTCAGAAAGAAAAACGGATTTACCGTGGAATAGTAGTCGCTGAACAATCGGGCTGTGATATGCTTTTCAAGGGCATGCATGAAGAGCAGCAGGAGAAATCCGCCATAAATGAGAAGATGCATGATCCATCGGAGCCGATCCTCTCTGGCGATACGGAGCTGTAAAACGACATCTAGAAAAAAGGATCGGATCAGGACCAGTATTTTTGTACTGAAAAAAATCCCTAAAATCCCTTTGATTGCGGCTCCAAACCGCTGGGCAGGCGAAAACCGGTGTCCTAAGATCCCGACTTTCAGGGTAAACCAGG
>JBFMEI010000317.1:0-3048 GCA_040753295.1 Thermodesulfobacteriota bacterium
TGACGGTGACATTGAACTGGCGCAATACGGCATCATCTATATTGATGAAATCGATAAAATCGCCTCAAGCCGGTATATCGTCGGCGCTGATGTGTCGAGAACCGGCGTGCAGCGGGCACTGTTAAAACCCCTTGAAGAGACCGAGGTCGACCTCAAGGTTCCCCATGATCCGATTTCCATGATTCAAGAGATCGAACGATATCGGAAGACCGGAAAGAGGGACCGGCGGACGGTCAACACCAAAAATATTCTTTTTATCGTCAGCGGCGCTTTTAATGACCTGTCCGAAATCATCCGAAAGAGGATGATCGATCAGCGGATCGGATTCGGAGCCCCCCTGACAACGCAGCGGGAACAGACCGACATTTTAAAGCACGTCAAATCCGAGGATCTTATCGCATTCGGATTCGAGTCGGAATTTGTGGGCAGAATTCCGGTCAAGGCCGTATTCGAACAATTGAACCGGGATGATCTGCTCCAAATCCTGCAGAATCCGAATAATCCCATAATCCTGGGTAAAAAATTCGATTTTGCCGCATATGGAATCGAAATCAAATTCGAAGACGAATTGCTCAAAGTACTGGCAGATCATGCATTTCAGGAAAACACCGGTGCCAGAGGTCTTGTCAGTGCCGTTGAAAAAGCGCTGCTGCTTTTTGAAAAACGGCTCCCTTCAACCGATGTCACCTGTTTTCCGGCAACAACCCGGATCATCGACAATCCGAAAAAAGCACTCGACGAATTGACCTCTCCGGAAAACCGGAAAACCATCCGGGAGATATTCGACAGACTCACCCAGGAAGAAAAAGGGAAAATCAAGCATTATATCGAATCCAACCGGAAAGATCTTTCGGAAAAATATAATCTCACCCTAACCCCATCCCGAATTGATATCGTGGCTGCTTATTACGGGAATCACATTCTGGAAGTGGGCGCAGCGGTTGAAAAAATCAAATCCTTTTATGACGACGTAAAAAAAATCGAACTCTATTTTTATAAGAGCCACGATATCAATATTGTTCTGGAAGAAGATGCCATTGATCATATCATCAGCCGGACTGTCAACCATCAGCTCGACCTTAAGGATTTTTATAAAAAGCTGACCGCCGACCTCGAGCTGGGACTTAAGCTGGTCAGGGAAAAGACCGGGAAAAACCGTTTCTTCATCACCCGTGAAGCCCTGCTGGACCCTGAGTCGTATATCAGCTCTTTAATTAAAGACGAGCTGAGACGGGCCGTTTCGAAAACGGATTGACGATTTCTAAGGATCCAAGATACCGATGATCGGAATATCCAAATTATACTGCAATACGGTCGAGCCTTCAGATGCCCTCCGGTACGGACGTGATTCCTCAACACTTCCCTCCCATCTGCTTCAATTCTCCAGGGATAAAAATCCGGTTGTGGTCTGGAACATCACCCGGCAGTGCAATCTCAGATGCGTTCACTGCTATGCCCATGCCAAACCAACGGCAGAAGACGGTGAACTTTCCTTTGAAGAGGGGAAACGGCTCATCGACGACCTGGCCCGGTTCGGAGTCCCGGTTCTTCTTTTTTCCGGAGGAGAGCCTCTGGTGCGCAAAGATCTTCCGGAACTCGCCGAATACGCAGTCTCAAAGGGGCTGAGAGCGGTCATCTCGACCAATGGAACCCTTATTCCAAAAGAGATGGCCCGGCGGTTGAAAAAAATCGGCCTTTCCTATGTGGGAATAAGCCTTGACGGAATGGAAGCGGTTAATGACCGGTTCAGAGGTGTTGACGGCGCTTTTAAAATGGCGTTGGACGGTATCCGAAACTGCCGGGAGGCCGGAATCAAAGTCGGGCTTCGCTTTACCATCAATAGATTCAATGTCAAAGAGATTCCGGATCTTTTCAGGCTTCTGGAGACGATGGAGGTCCCGAGAATATGCTTCTACCACCTGGTTTATGCAGGCCGCGGTACCCAACTTGTGGAAGAAGACCTTTCCCATGAAGAATCCCGGAAAACCGTGGATCTGATCATGGATATGACCCGGGATCTGCATGAGAGGGGAAAGCCCAAAGAAGTTCTCACCGTCGACAACCATGCCGACGGCCCCTATCTCTATTTGAGACTTTTAAAGGAAAATCCGGAACGGGCATCCCAGGTCCTTGAGCTTCTTCGGATGAATGAAGGCAACAACTCCGGACGAGGGATCGGTTGTATCAGCTGGAACGGAGACGTCCATGCGGATCAGTTCTGGAGACATTACAGCTTTGGAAATGTAAGACAGCGCCTTTTTTCAGAAATCTGGACCGACCTTTCGAATCCGCTCATGCGGCAGCTTAAGGAAAAAAAGTTACATGTGAAAGGAAGATGCGCCTCGTGCCGGTGGCTGGACATCTGCGGCGGAAACTTCAGGGTCAGAGCCGAGGCGGTGACCGGCGATCTCTGGGCTCCGGACCCGGCATGCTATCTTACGGACGACGAAATCAAATAGAGCGTTTAATTAAAGAGAACCCAACTTAAAAGGAGGGACCATGATATTCCCTGAATACAGACCCCGGCGCATGCGGCAGACCGAAGCCTTTCGCCGCATGATCCGAGAGACTCAGCTCTCTACAGATGACCTCATCTATCCCATGTTTGCCGTTCCGGGGCAGGGGATCCAGAATCCGATCCCGTCCATGCCGGGTCAATTTCAACTTTCTGTGGATAACCTTGCAAAAACCGCCAAGAAGGTCGATGAGCTCAAAATTCCGGCGGTGATCCTTTTCGGAATTCCGGATAAAAAAGATCCTCTGGGAACCGAAGCGTGTGCGAAAGACGGGATTGTTCAGAAAGCCGTCAAAGCCGTTAAAAACGCCGCGCCGGAACTTGTCGTGATCACGGATGTCTGCCTCTGCCAGTATACAGACCACGGGCACTGCGGAATTCTGGACGGTAAAAAGGTGGATAATGATGCCAGTATCGAAATCATCGCCCAGACCGCGCTTTCCCATGCCAAAGCCGGGGCGGACATGGTGGCCCCCTCGGATATGATGGACGGCCGGGTAACGGAGATCCGGGATCTTCTGGATGAAAACGGA
>JBFMEI010000318.1:0-3024 GCA_040753295.1 Thermodesulfobacteriota bacterium
ACCCGTGAAAGGGATCCCGTTATTTCTCTGGAAACCGTCATCTGTTCCATGATAATGATTCAATTCAGGTATAATCTTTTTATTACACGCCGATTCCCTAACCTTTTGAAAAAGGAGAAATGAAGAATGAACGCCATCGGCCCTGTCAATGCCCTCTATCCCATGCCCACGACCCTGGTAGGCGCCACGGTCGGCGGCAAGCCCAATTTTCTGGCAGTTGCCCATGTGGGAATTCTGAATCATGGGAAACCCCAGTACCTCTCCATCGGTCTGGCAAAAATCCACCATACCAACGCCGGAATCCATGAAAATAAAGCATTCAGCATCTGCCTGCCGCCGGAAGGCCTTATGGTTGAAACCGACTACTGCGGCATCATGACCGGTAAAAAGACCGATAAGGCGGCGCTCTTTGATATCTTTTACGGCGAACTTAAAACCGCTCCCATGATCCGCCAATGCCCGGTGAATATGGAACTCAAGCTCCATGAGGTTCTGGACTACACCACCCATGATATTTTTATAGGCGAACTCATCCAGACTTATACCGATGACACGGTCATGACCGACGGCAAAATCGATATCGGAAAACTGAAACCTCTCCTTTTCGATATGGCTTCCGTCAAATACTGGAGCCTCGGACCGGCTGTCGGAAACTGCTGGAGTGCGGGGAAATCCCTGAAAAAGAAATAAATGACCCCGCTATGCGGTCTGATTTGAAGGTGGAACCCGGATATAGGTCCGGACCTCCTGGACGATGACGTCATGCTGATTGAGAAGCATGGCGATGTTGATTTCGTCGAGACGTTTGAACATGGTTCTGCTCGCTTCGATCCAGACCCACTGGGTGACGCATTCACCGGCGCGCGAGCAGATGCCACACACCTTTTCCCGCTTGTCGGCGCAATTGGTGATGGCGGAAGTTTCCTCCAGAACGCGAACAATATCCCCCACCGTGATATCTTGAGGAGACTTCGCCAGCTTGTGCCCTCCGAACGGACCCCGATAGCTCTTGACCAGCCCGGCGTGTTTCAACTTGGCGATGAGCTTTTCAAGGTATTTGAGAGAGATTTTTTGTCTTTTCGATACGTCGCCCAGCGGAACGGGTTTATCGACGCCGTACAGCGCCAAATCAAGGATCAGGCGCATGCCGTATCTGCTTTTTGTGGTCAGACGCATGGACTGGGCCCTTTGTAACACAGGGTCATTCGGATCCGAGGCAGGGTGTCGGCTCAATCGAGTTGGAGGGTTCCGGTTGTAGTCTCAGGATGGTACCGGAATTCGAAGATCGGCCCCTCCTGCCCTATCGGATGTTATCCTTTACGATCTTAAGGAGTTCATCCTTATCGAACGGTTTGGTGATGCTTGCCACCGCTTTTCCGACGGCATATTCATTTCCGGAAAGTCCGCTGATGACGATCACCGGCGTATTTTTCAACTCCGGATCCTGGGACATCTTTCTGTAAAATCGGGGACCCCATTCGCCCGGCATTTCCAGATCCAGCGTGATCAGATCCGGAAGCATTTTTTTGGCGATATCGAGCGCCTCCTGGGCGGTCCCTGCCGAACGGGTTTGATATCCGTTGTCCTCGAACAGGGCGACAAGATATTCTACAATTTTCGGGTCGTCATCGATCACCAATATTTTTTTCTTCATCTGGTATTCTCCTTGCACCCAATGGAATAGGCGGCATGATTGATTCGTATCATCGGTTGATGCTGATGACCGGACAACTTGCCCGCAAAATGACCTGCTCGACATTGCTTCCGAGCCGCGCATCCTTTTCATCCCGCTTCTGGCTGTGATGCGCCAGCACAATCAGGTCGGCCTGCTTTTCCCGGGCATATTTGACGATCTCGATATAGGGAAGCCCTTCCCACACCTCAACGGCGAATTTCTTGAAGCCCTCCATCTGAGGAACATAACGGCCACGCATGAGCTGTCTGGCATCCCGGATTTTCGACTCGATCTCATCCTGTGTCAGCATTCTCCCCATATGCAGCGCGCTGATATCCAGGGCATGAAAAAGATGGAGCTCTCCATCCGTTTCCTTCGCCACTTTCAGCGCAAATTTAAATGCAGCATCCGAGGATTTTGAAAAATCAGTACCAAAAACCACATTCGAAATTTCCCCCCAGAAAGACGCGGCCGGTCGGCTCACCACCAGGATCGGCGCCGGTGAAGCTTTTGCAACCCGCTGAAGCGTCGAACCGGTCATGCTCTGCTTGTATACCGACTCCTCGTCCTGACCGGTGCTCCCTCCCATGACAATAAGGTCCGGCTCCGCGTTTCGGATATGACGCAAAATCTCACGGTGCGGCACTCCGATCACCACATGAATTTCAGCCGAAGAGACATCCCTGAGCTGATTTGTATAGTATGTCCTGACCTCCTCCTTGACCCATGCCTGGTATTCATCATCCAGGACAACTTTTTCCTTGGTTTTCACATCCAGGACCACCTGGCTGAATCCGCGCGTCGGTACTCCCAGAACATGAAACACATCGATATGGGCGCTGTAGCGCTTGGCCATGTTAAAGGCCACCCGTGCGGCATGATCACAGGCCGGGGTAGCGGACGTGGCAAACATGATCTTTTTAAACATGCATCACCTCTCCAGCAGGGGGTCACTCGGTGAACCGGACTCCCTATTCTTCCTTGGGTTTTAAATGCTCTGGCACCTCCACCATTCGGATCAGAAGGGGCTTTAAAAACGACCATTTGATTCCCACTTTATATTCCTCGTTGAGATCCCGGATGGCATCCCAGCAGTTATGGCATGGAGAAATCACCAGCTTGGCGCCGGTATTGATGATCTGATCCCGCTTGGTGATGAGCGCCTTGTTTCTCTGGGGGCGGAACAATCCGATGCCGTTGAAGCCGCCGCCGCCGCCGCAGCAGTAGTTGTGCTCCTTGTTGGGAGCCATCTCGATGAAATACCCCGGTTCAACGATATGGCTCATGATCTCCCGCGTCACTTCCTTCAATCCATGGTTGCGGACATAGTTGCATGAATCCTGAAGGGT
>JBFMEI010000319.1:0-3023 GCA_040753295.1 Thermodesulfobacteriota bacterium
TTAAAGCCCAGGCATTGCATAAGGAAATCACTGATTATCAAGCGCAGATGGGACAGAAACGTCTTGAGCATCATTTAAAATTAAAGAAAATGTTTCCTGATTTTACGTTGCCGGGTGCTGGATTTGGCGGAAGGTTCTGTGGAAACGGATTTGGCGGTGGAATGGGATGCCGCAATTAGAAGAGTCCTGAGAAATGTAAAAAACCTGACCCTGATCTGAAAAAAATCCCGCGAGATCAAGACGATCCCGCGGGATTTTTTTATCCTTGAAAACGAAAATTATTTTTTATCATCTTTGACTTCTTCAAAATCAGCATCCACAACATCCTCATCGGATCTTGAAGCCCGTGCCTGCTCCTGGTCTCCCTGGGCTTTCTCACCGCCGCCCGGCTGCTGTCGGCCGGACTGGGATGCCTTCTGATACATGGCTTCAGCAATTTTGTGAGACGTCTGGGTCAGTTCATCACTCAGCCGCCGGATTTCGGAAACGTTCTCCCCTTCCATGCTCTTTTTAAGGCGGACGATGGCATCTTCAACCTGGCTTTTCGTAACACCGTCCACTTTATCCCCAAGATCCTTTATGGATTTTTCCGTCGTATAGATCAACGTATCCGCATGGTTCCGTGCTTCAGCCAATTCCTTCTTTCGTTTGTCGTCTTCTGCATGAAGTTCAGCATCCTTGATAAGACGATCAATTTCATCCTTTGATAATCCGGATGAGGCGGTAATCTGAATGGATTGTTCTTTGCCGGTTGCAAGATCTTTTGCCGAAACATGAACAATTCCATTTGCATCGATATCAAAGGTGACTTCGATTTGAGGAACCCCTCGGGGTGCCGGAGGAATCCCCACCAGTTCAAACCGTCCCAGGGTTTTATTTCCGGCAGCCATTTCCCGCTCTCCCTGAAGGACATGGATTGAAACAGCAGGCTGACTATCGGCTGCAGTTGAAAAAATCTGACTTTTGCGGGTGGGAATGGTGGTATTCTTATCGATCAGTTTCGTCATAACTCCACCCAGGGTTTCAATTCCCAGGGAAAGAGGAGTGACATCCAATAAAAGAACATCCTTGACATCTCCTTTGAGAACACCTGCCTGAATGGCAGCGCCTACCGCAACAACCTCGTCGGGATTGACACCTCTGTTCGGTTCTTTACCGAAAATGTTTCTGACCCTCGCCTGTACTGCCGGCATTCGGGTCATCCCTCCGACAAGAATGACCTCATTCATTTCTCTCTGGGATAATCCGGCATCTTTAAGAGCGGTCCGGCAGGGGCCTTCCAGTTTATCCAGAAGATCTCCGACCAGAGACTCCAGTTTTGCTCTTGTAATTTTGATGTTGAGATGTTTTGGCCCGCTGGCGTCTGCCGTGATGAATGGAAGATTGATATCGGTTTCCATTGAAGTCGACAGCTCAATTTTGGCTTTTTCAGCCGCTTCTTTTAAGCGCTGCAGTGCCATTTTATCTTTCCGCAGATCAATCCCCTGATCTTTCTTGAATTCATCGGCAAGGAAATTGATCACCCTCAGATCGAAGTCCTCGCCCCCGAGATGGGTATCGCCATTGGTTGATTTGACTTCAAAGACTCCGTCTCCGATCTCCAGAATCGAAATGTCGAATGTTCCTCCGCCAAGATCGAATACAGCGATTTTTTCCTCTTTTCTTTTATCAAGACCATAAGCCAGGGATGCGGCAGTCGGCTCATTAATGATGCGAAGAACATTAAGTCCTGCGATTTTACCGGCGTCCTTGGTGGCCTGCCTCTGGCTGTCGTCAAAATAGGCCGGGACGGTGATGACGGCGTCCGTGACCTTTTCACCCAGGTATTCCTCAGCGCTTCGCTTCATATAAGATAGAATGAATGAGGAGATTTCGGCAGGGCTGTAATGTTTTCCCCTCAGATTGATATGAACATCGCCATTTCCGGCTTGCTCGACTTTATAAGGAAGAATTTTAATATCCCGTTGGACTTCAGAGGATCCGTATTTACGTCCAATCAGTCGTTTAACGGCAAAAACAGTGTTTTCCGGATTCGTAATTGCCTGTCTTTTTGCAATCTGTCCAACCAGCCGTTCGCCGTTGTCGGATATGGCAACAATAGATGGAGTTGTTCTCCCGCCTTCCGGGTTTGTTATAACCTTTGATTCGCTCCCCTCCATAATCGCTACGCAGGAGTTGGTTGTTCCCAGATCGATACCGATGACTTTGCTCATTTCTTTCCTCCTTGATATGATTATCAGTCGTATTAACTGTTTATATTTATTTGAGTTATATCATTTCCGGATTCGGATTCACCTTTTGGAACGGAATCGGATTTGGATACGACCACCATGGCCGGTCTTAATAACCTGTCATGAATGAGATATCCTTTTTGAAGCTCTTTGATTACGGTGTTTTCCGAATATGCATCTGTTGTTTCATGAACCACTGCTTGATGAAATGTGGGGTCAAAGGGTGCGTTGAGTGCTGAAATCGGTTTTACGGAAAATCTGGCGAAAATTTTATGAATTTCCGAAATGACCAGTTGAATTCCTTCTAAAATAGACTGACGGGTATCATTCCTTTCAGATGTCGAATGAATGGCCCGTTCAAGGCTGTCTGCAACGACAAGAAAATCCCTGAGCAGGGACTCATTGGAAAATTTTCTGAATTCGTCCATTTCACGCGCGGAACGCTTTTTATAATTTTCAAACTCGGCGGATACTCTTAAAAGTCTTTCGTAGTTTTCCCTGGATTCTTTTTCAGCGCGTTCGAGCTGATTTTTAAGGTCCTTGGACGGGTCCGAAGAATCGTTCCGGTTTTGATCCGCATCTATTGGCCCTTCTGTTTTAACCGTTGCATCCATATCAGTCATTTTTAAAAGGATTCTCCCTTGCTTCAACACATCCTGTTACATCTATTTCATCCGTCAGAGCAGAACCGTTCATAAAGACGTCATCCGGATTCATACCATCATGTTTCGGTGAAAGGAATCGGATGGACGTGATGACAGAAATTAATACGACTTGATGCAATGTCAAGGC
>JBFMEI010000320.1:0-3019 GCA_040753295.1 Thermodesulfobacteriota bacterium
TAAGATGGCGCTGATATACTTTAAATGATAGTTGACGTCAAATAGTTCTTCTATTTTTTCAAAACTTAAATATCGGGAGATCTCTTTATCCTTTTGAATCAATTGCTTAAAATCTTTTTTCCGGTGCCATGCGTCCATGGCATGGGATTGAACCAGCCGATAGGCATCTTCCCGGGTCGCACCGGCATCCGCAAGGGCAAGCAGAACCTGCTGGGAGAAGATGAGCCCTTTTGACAAGTTCAAATTGGCCTTCATTTTTTCAGGGTAGACCACAAGATTTTCGATGAGTCTGGTCATCCGGTGCAGCATGTAGTCCGCAAGGATGGTGCTGTCCGGAGCGATGATCCTTTCCACTGATGAATGGCTGATATCCCGTTCATGCCACAGACAGATATTTTCCATGGATGCCAGGGAATTTGCCCGCAGAATTCTGGCCAGTCCTGAAAGATTTTCCGAACCGATGGGGTTTCTCTTATGGGGCATGGATGAAGACCCTTTTTGCCCTTTTGAAAAGAATTCCTCGGCTTCCAGGACTTCAGTGCGCTGAAGATGCCGGATCTCCGTAGCCATCTTCTCCATGGAAGAGCCCAGAATCGCAAGGGCGGTAAAATATTGGGCATACCGGTCCCGCTGGATGATCTGGGTAGATGCAGGGGCAGGTTTCAATCCCAGTTTTTTACAGACGTATGCCTCCACATCCGGAGAAATATTCGCAAAAGTCCCTACCGACCCTGACAACTTGCCGTAACGGATTGCTTCCACAGCATCTCCAAATCGGGTGTTATTGCGGTTCATCTCGTCATACCAGACGGCAAGCTTCAGTCCGAAAGTGATGGGTTCGGCGTGAATGCCATGGGATCGGCCGATCATCACGGTATGCTGATGCTCAAGGGCTCGAGTTTTAATTACCTGTTTCAGATTTTCGATCCCTTTGAGGATGATTTTCCCGGCTTCCTTAAGTAAAAAGGCCATAGCCGTATCAAGAATATCGGAAGAGGTGAGGCCCATATGAATATATCTGGAATCCGGCCCGACATATTCTGCAAGATTGGTGAGAAACGCGATCATATCATGTTTGGTCTCAGCTTCGATCTCTTCGATCCGTTTGACGGAGAACGCCGCCCTTTTTTTGATCAATGCTGCCGAATGCTTTGGAATTTTGCCCATCCCGGCTAAAGCCTCGCACGCCAGAATCTCGATTTTAAGCCAGGTCTCATATTTTTTTTCATCGGTCCAGAGATTCCCCATCTCGGCTCGTGTATATCGTCTGATCATTCCTGAATTCTCCTTTTTCGGATGATAATGGCCCTCAGGACAGCAGAACCGAAAGAACCGCGCTATCAGCGGTGATCTACTCGAAGATCAATTCGCTCTCCCACGGCATCATTGCTCCCTGAGCGTCGATCTGGATACTGCATTCCCGCCGGGTCTCCATTTCGAGAAGCTCCTTCCGTTTCTTATTGAGCAGGTATGCAGCGACTTCCGTCGGGAGTTTGGCTTTAACCACGGGTTTTTTGTCTCTTAAGGTATCCAGCTGAAGTTTTCTCAAAAAACGGAGGGATAGGGTTTCGACAGAAGGGGTTAATCCTTTTCCGCGGCAATACCGGCAAGGCTCATAGCTTGTCGATTCGATGGAAGGGCGGATGCGTTGCCTCGACATCTCGAGAAGCCCGAACTTGGAAATTCTTCCGATAGAAGTTCTGGCCTTATCGGATTTCAAATGGGTTTTAAGTGCCCGTTCCACTTCCGCTTTGTGCTTTTGATCCTTCATATCGATGAAATCGATGACAATGAGACCCCCGAGATCCCGAAGATGAAGCTGTCGCGCAACTTCTTCGGCGGCATCAAGATTGGTCTGAAGTGCAGTCTGCTCAATCGATTTTTTCTGAGTGGCTTTTCCTGAATTGACATCAATGGCGACCAGCGCTTCGGTCTGGCCGATGACGATGGAGCCTCCGGATTTGAGTTCAACCCGGCTTTCAAATATGGAGGCGATCTGTTCTTCCAGTTGATGTTTGGTGAAAATCGGTTCCGGATCCTTATGAAGCTTGACGACGTTGGCATGCCGGGAAGAGATCATTTTCACAAAATCGCGGACCTCGTGGTATACCGTTTCATCATCCACAAGAATCTCTTTGATTTCAGGAGTCAGATGATCCCGGATAGACCGGATTACCAGATTCCGCTCTTTATACAGAAGCGCCGGAGCCTTTTCATTCATCCCTTTTTTCTTAATGTTTTTCCAGAGCCGCAGGAGATATCCGATATCTCTGCCCAGGATGGTTTTGGAGCAGTCGGAACCTATGGTTCGGACAATCAACCCGAAGCCCTCCGGAATCTTCAGGGAATTGAGCATCTCCCGGATCCGGTTTCGTTCCGCTTCATCCTCTATTTTCCTGGAAATGCCTTGAGTACTGCTTCCCGGCATCAGTACGGTATAGCGTCCCGGAAGGGAGATAAAAGTGGTCAGCATGGCTCCTTTTTGTGCCGAAGGGTCTTTGGTCACCTGAATCAAGAGCTCCTGTCCCTGTTTGATCAGATTGCTGATGGAGCGGTCTCCGGAGTCGGAATCCTGAAAATAGTCGCTGTGAATTTCATGTTTTTGCAAAAAGCCGTGCCGATCAGTTCCGAAGTCGACAAATACCGCCTGCAGACTTGGAACGATCCGGGAAACGATTCCTTTGTAAATGTTCCCCTGAATGATTTCCCGGGAAGCGCTTTCAATAAAAAATTCTTCAAGTTTACTGTCCCTGACCTTGGCAATCCGACATTCCTCGGGATCCAGGGCATTGATCAGAAGTTTGGTGGCCATAGAATGAAATTCCTCTTAAGGTTTTATTTTATGCTTAAATATTAAATTGTTAGAGAAGTCAAAAGAATTTTATACGATTCTCTGAACCCTTGACGTTATCGGGAATATTTCGTACCATCTCAAAAAATCCGTTTGTGAGGAGTCTTGGGAATTCAAATCATAAGACTGGAAATCCCTCGCAGAGCAGATGAGGGACTCCGAATGGGG
>JBFMEI010000321.1:0-3008 GCA_040753295.1 Thermodesulfobacteriota bacterium
TTTTCAAAGTATGAACAATGCATTGAAAAACTCAATGCATTTCGCCCTCTAATTCATTAAGGGGAAAATGCCATGGACAAAACAGAGTTGATGAAAATACTCGGAAGTTTTTCGAATCCGAAGATGACGGAAATCGGTTTTACGCCATTCCTGATTATGCTTTTAATATCTCTGTTAAGCGCTTTTTTCATCTCTTTTCTGTATGCGCTTTTTTCGAGCGCAAGTACTACAGGGAGCAGGATCCATCGAAGCTTTCCGCTTCTTGGTATTTCCATTACAGCGATTTTTATCTGCATTCAGTTCTCACTCCCCCTTTCACTGGGGCTGCTTGGCGCCCTCTCCATTGTCCGGTTTCGAACACCGGTAAAGGAACCCGAAGAAATCGGATTCATCATGCTGATTATTGCATCCTCAATCAGTTGCGCCATTTTCAATATGGTTTTTCTGGCAATCATTCTGGGAGTTGCAATTGTAGCGGTCGGATTGATGAAAATATTTAGAGATTTATTGACCGGAAAATCCGGGGCAGGAATGCTGATCATCAAAATGCCGACGATCGAGTACGAAAAGGCAAACGCTTCGGTTTTTGATTTGATCCGAAACGGAGCCGGAAAAGTCAAAATTGATGGAATCACCACTCAGGATTCAAATACATCCATCTCCTGTTCATTTTCCAAAATGAAGCCGGATGCGTTTATCGATTTTCAAAATCAGATCAAAAAAATATCAGAAAAGACCAATCTGAATCTCTTCTACCATCATCCGGGAAACTAATACCTAAATTGATCGTTTTAAATATTGCCCAGTACCCTCTTCCTTGCATCTTCAGCAAACTCAACAATCGCTCAATTTAAGTAATACAAACGCGATAAATTTAGAGCTTTGAAAAAGTTCACTTTCCGTCATGCCGGACACCGGATCAGGTCCGGTGCAGGCTCGATCCGCTTGCCCTGGACTGCGATCCAGGGGCATCCAGAACTATTTGAAATTACTGGATTCCGGCTTTCGCCGGAATGACGAGAAAGAGCAGTTTTTAAAGGTCTGACCCGGCGTCCGGCATGACGAAACGGGTGATTGTTCAAAAGGCTCAAATTTAAACCTCAATTCAAATGAAAAAGCTCGCATTCCTTTTCACCGGTTTGGCTTTTTTTTTGATCATCGGAATATTTTTGGAAAACTCAAATCATTTTACTGCTGCGAGGCACGGATTGAGGGAAAAAATCATTCCGACCACTCTTCTGGATTATGGAACGTTGGGCGGAGTATTAAGAAAGCTTTCCATCATTAAAACCATTTCAAAAAATAATTACCAGACCAACACGTTTTCCCAGTTGAATTATAAGGCACTTTTCCGGATTCGTGTTCAATGTTCCAGTACGGCGACATTTCAAATCTATTGGGCAGGGATGACTCATAGTTATAATGAGGGCTTTTCTTCCTTTGTTCGAATCCATGAAGATGAAGATGAGTACTATTTAAAATTACCGGGCCTTGAATCGATCCGATGGCTTCGAATCGATCTATCGGACAAACCGTCTCAGGTTTTAATTCAGGAAATGGTTATTGAACAGGAAGGATATGAGACGATCCGGTTTTCAGATTCGAACCAATTGAAACAATTAAAACCGATTTATGATATCCGTGATGTCAGTGCCGGTCCGGATGGATTGAATGTCATATCCTCAGGAACTGACCCCCAACTCGAAGTCGAAATATTTCCAAAAAAGGACCCTTTGAATCGTTATGTACTGCCGAGAAAAGTATTGATCAACGATCGGCTCTATCATGCCGTCAACAGCGATGGTCCGGAATCGCTTCCCAGCAGTCAGGTTGATGAAATATTTCTTTCCTCCAGCAACATGCCGCTTCTTTCCATTGTAACCCATGACAACTACCTGTACGACAATCAGCAGGGAATCATCAAACAATGGGAGCATCGGGGAAAAGACTGGGAGCGATTTTGCTATATATCTTACTTTGATAACGGAAAGCTTCTGTTCGGAACAAGCGCCGGAATACGACTTCAGGGATCCAGCACCCGCCATCTCGGAGCCAACTTCAGGATCTATTTTCGAAATCGATACGGAATGAAGGAGATCGAGCCGGGAATTCTTTTTACTTCCGGAAAGACGCCGATAAAAAGGCTGGTGATTGAAACGGATCGGGAGACGCCCGGATTCAATAACTGCCTGGCATTTGATATCGCTAAGGAGATGGGGTGTATTGTTCCTGAGATCAAGCTTTCACGATTTCTTTTAAATGGAAAGACCCCGGCAGATATTCCATATATTCTTGTGGAGCATCTGGATAAGAAGCAATGGGAATATCATATGGGGCACACGGATTTTGCGTTTGTCCGATTGAAAAACTTCAACAACACGGTTGAAGATCAACAGGAATATGATGACCTGGAATCCCTGATCAGTAAAAAAGAGACCCTGATATTTGAAGAGATGGGTCGGTATATCGATATGGATAATTTTTCCCGGTTTATCCTCGCCACGGTTTTTTTGGGGAATTGGGACTTTGATCAGGGTGCTGCGGTTCGAGATCATAGGGCCAAAGATCCAAAGTGGTTCTGGATCATGTGGGATTTGGATGTCTCCTTCATCGATTTTAAAGGGTGGGGTTTTACGGGTGAATTGTGGGAGCAGCGAGGATTTCCATTAACCTTTATGAACAGGTTTTTCAGGATGCAATTGTTCCAAAGACTGATGCATGAGAGTGAGAAATATCATGGGCATTTTCTCAGGATATTCACGGACACTTTAAATCATCGACTCACCCCGTCTTTTTTAAATTCAAGAGTAAGCCATTACGAGAAGATATCAAAAACGATATCCGCATCAAAACCCTACTTCGATAAACGCGTTGTTATTGAGTTTTTTAAAAGACGGCCGGAGTTTCTCCGGTATGAGCTCGACAGGTATTATGGGTACAAGTATCCGGTCGGGAAGAGTATCCGGTGTACGGTTTCAGGACCCGGCGATATCAAATACCGCATCGAC
>JBFMEI010000322.1:0-3006 GCA_040753295.1 Thermodesulfobacteriota bacterium
ATCCCGGATCAAGAACTGGAGATCTCTTCGGATTTTAATCTGATTCAGCAAATGCCCTTTTCAAAAAAAATTATCATCAACCTGAATGCCGGGCCGGAAATCAGAACTGATGAACTCTTTAACGCAGCGGATCGATTGATCCGCTCCATGACGCCTCCATATTTCTCACGGGTGGTTTCAGGCCCGGATATGATGCAGTCGGAAAAATTATATGTCTGGCTTCTATCGAACCTCCCCAATCTGGCGGGTGAAGCTGATATCGAGGCCATGAAAAAAAGATTGACATCTCCATTTCTAAAGAAGAGGCTCAACGAGATTCATGAAAAACTCATATCACCCGAAGGGATTGTACTGAAAAATTCTCTTCAAAACGACCCTCTGAATCTTTCAGCCCCTTTTTTTGAAAAATTTCGATACCTCAATCCAGCCCCTAACCTTCGGCCGGCCGGAAATCGATTTCTAAGCTCAGACGGCCGAAACACCCTGGTCATTGCTGAAACCCCAGTTGAAACCACCGACTTTCGCGAAGGAAAAAACCTTCTGGGACGCCTGGAGACCCTTATTGCCGCTCAAATACCCGAAGCCATTCACGCTTCGTATATCACCGCACACCGGTATGCCGTTTCAAATGCAGAGAGAATTAAAGAAGATATCTGGATTGTTCTCGGCGCCTCTTCAATCCTCTTATCCGTGATCTGCCTGATCTTCATGAGAAGTGCAGGAGCGGTATTCGTCTATCTGCTCCCATTCTGCTCCCTCGGTTTGGCGACTGCAGGGACCGCCATGGTATTCAGGGAAACCAGTGCAATCACCATCGGATTCGGAGCCGTACTTCTTGGAATATCCGTGGATTATGGCGTCCATGTCTATTTTGCATTACGTCGATCCAAGAGAACCCCCGACTCTACACTTCGGGAAGTATCCCGCCCCATCCTGTTCAGCGGATTCACGACTCTGGCGGCATTCGGGGTTCTTCTCTTTTCAGACCTTCCGGGTCAAAGACAGATGGCCGTCTTTACGATGACCGGAATCTTTACTTCCCTTTTACTTTCTTTGATCGTCCTTCCCCAGATCATCCGTTCCAATCCGAGTCACGCGCAATCTGAAAAGTCAATTTTCAAAACCCCCTCCCCAACGACCTGTAGGCGGATTCTGCTGGTATGGATCCTGATTATGGGCGTCTGCATCTGGAAAACAGCAGGGTTATCCTTTGAGGGAGATCTCAGAAGCTTCAATTTTGTCTCCAAACCTGTTTTAAGAGATGAACTTCAACTGAAAAAAGTCTGGGGAGATATGAGGCGATATGCCATGATCTCTGTGCATCAACCGGAGATTGAAAGCGCCCTTGAACAGAATGATCTTCTCTTTTCCGCCCTTTCCAAACGATTTCCAGATAACCATATGATCAGCATCTCCCCTTTCCTTCCCTCATCCGCGACTCAATCTGAAAACAGACGCAGATGGAGCGAATTCTGGTCTCACTCCGGAGGGAAAACGATTCTCGATCAGTTTAAAAAAGAGATGGCATCCGATGGATTTTCTGAAACCGCTTTCGCGCCGTTTTTCAATCGAATCCCCATCGCCCCTGGCCCGATCCTTCCGGAATCACTGAAATCTTTTGGATTGGGCCCTCTGTTCGGCGAATTTCTGATTCAAAACGAAGCTGGAATTATGGTTGCGACCCTTGTTCCCGACACCCCGGAAATGAAAATATTTACCGATCAACTTAAAGATCGGCTTCCGGGTATCCGTTTTATTTCCCAGAGCCGGTTTCACGAAGTCATCAGCAGCGCTGTCAGCAGGGATTTTATTCGATTTCTCACCTTCGCATCCGTTGCAATCTTAATTCTGGTTTCATGGTTGTTTCGGAATCGGCTCCGACTCTTCCTGGCTTTAATACCCGTTGCATCCGGTCTTGTCATCATGGCCGGGATCATGGGAATGGCGAAGATCCCTTTCAACATGTTTAATATCATTGCGACCATTCTGGTAATCGGCCTCGGTGTTGATTATGGAATTTTCATGGTTTTTCGCCTGACGGAATATTATGGACATGATACCGAACAGTCCATCCTCGTATCCGGACTCACCACATTGGCCGGGTTCGGCGCCCTGAGCCTGGCCGAACATCCGGCGCTTCGATCTATCGGAATTACGGTACTCATCGGAATCGGCGCTGCAATTCCTTCAGCCCTCTGGGTGATTCCGTCAATTTATTCCTGTATCAGAAAGGAAAAAAGCCCGGAGAAAGGATGTGGAGAGATCCGATTTCCGCTGGACTCAGAGATCCCTCTGAGATACCATCAAACAAAAATGAGCGTTCTAAATAACGGCAGAGATATTATGAGACAACTTCACCAGGAAATTTTATCCTCACTCCTGGAAAAACCTGATATTTCAGACGATGGTTCGATCATCGGGAGGTTTTGTTTCAGAAGTCATTTCATCGGCTTCTCGGGGCATTTTCCGGGATACCCGATCCTTCCTGCTTTTATCCAACTCCTTTGTGCATCGATTCTTGTGAAATCGGTCAATCCGAATCGATTGATTCCTGTTCGTATCGAAAAAGCCAAGTTTTTAAAAGAAATCCGGCCTGACGCGATCATCACCGTTGAATGTCAAATCGCCGCAAGATCACCCCACGCATCCTGGAAGATCCGGATTCTGTTGAATCTGGAGCCGGCTTCGTCTTTTTTCATGGGATTCGAGGAGATCGGATAGACTCATGGTCAAACCCTACTTCTCAGCCTCAGATGATCAGATTCCTCCTCTTAGGCATTCTGTCACCAGAAAAGTCAGATTCGAAGAAGTGGATGCCCTCGGTATTGTATGGCATGGCCGTTACGCCAGTTATTTTGAGGACGCCCGGGCAGCCCTGGGAGACCGATTCGGCATCGGGTATTTGGATTTTTACACAAAAGGGATCTTTGCGCCGATTAAAAAGATGCATATTGATTATCATATTCCCCTCCATTTCACAGAACCCTTTTCCATAGAAGCCATTCT
>JBFMEI010000323.1:0-3002 GCA_040753295.1 Thermodesulfobacteriota bacterium
TCCATTGCATGAACATAATAGTCCCATCCCAGATCGATTTCATTCGCTCTGGCGACTTTAATGCATTCCTTGATCAGGGAATCGACGATATGATGCACAATGGGATCGTTCATGGCCTGCGCCATGGTCAGTCCCGTGACGGCGCATACCGGATTCATAGAGGCATTCATGATGCTCTTCCTCCAGACCATGGAAACGATCTGATCGGTATGCAGGGTTTGAAGCCCCGAGCGGGTCAAGGCATCTGCAATTGAAACGGCGCCGGTTTTCGATGCAGGATCTAGCTCCTGAAGATAATGGGGGGGATGGTGAAATCCCATTTTGACATGGGCAGGGCCGACAAGGCCGCATCCATAATTCACCACCGCTCTCATGGCGGCTTTTCTTCCCAGGACTTTTGCGATTTCAAGTTCCGTATCGATTCCATTTTGCCAGCTGACGACAGTCATGCCGTCTTGATAAAAATCCTGAATGGCAGATGTCAGAAGCGGGAGAGCATTGGCTTTGACTGTAATGAAAATCACATCCGGCTTAATGTCGGCAAGTTCGTCGATATTGGTGCACGTTCGAGTAATGGGCTGCTTCAGCTGCTCAGCCCCCTCAATAATAATCCCCCGGTCCAGAGCCGGCGCAACCAGTTCCGGAATCACGTCGCATAGTGTGACCGGATGCCCTCCTTTGGCTAAAAAAGCAGCCAGGATGCATCCCACCGGGCCGGCACCGATAACCGCCATGGGTCTCTTAAGTGATGCACTTTTCTTCACTGGTCATTCCTCCTGATGGTCTTGACTTCCTCTTTCTATAATTTTTTCAGGTCAAACGGAGGATGAGAATGGTCGAATCAGGTTTCGGATTCAAGGATCCCAAACGTCTTGGCATCGATGATCTTGATCCCCTTTTTCTCCAAAACCGCGATCGCTTTGTCATTGTCGCTGAATCTGAAAATCATTACGGCTTTTCCGGATGAAAACCCGACAAAGGCGTATGTATATAGCACCAAAACTTTTGCTTCCATCAGATATTTCAGGAGTTTGGCAAGACTTCCCGGCTTATCTTCGATCTCCGCAGCGACAACTTCATCCACCTGGGCAGGCATGTGTTTTTTCATCAGAATGCGACGGGTGGTGGCGACATCCGATACCAGAAGGCGGAGCAATCCGAATCCTCCTCCAGTCTCAACAAGGTTCAATGCTCTCAGATTAATCCCTGCATCCCCCAAAGCCCTGGTCACTTCATAAAGACGACCCGGAGAGTTCTCGATGGAGACGGAGATCTGTTTCAGCTTCATTTCTACCCCCTGTTGATTTTTAGCGGCATAAAATCTGTTAAGATGATTTTATTAATAATTTTATAATCTTATTCCATTTGTCATCATTTATTTTTAATCACATTCTAACTATAATGTAACTACAGAACACCCCCGGGTAAGTCAAGAAAAAAATTGCCCGATCTTCACCTCAAAGGGACCCTTTCGGATGCGTCTCTCTTATAAAAAGACTTGAAATGAGGGCAATGGCGCTGCTGATAAAAAGTGCAGTGAATGCACCCTGATAGGCTTCGGCTGGAAACTGACCTCCGATTTTGGGATACTGCTCAAGAATATATCCCAAAAAGGGCTGGAACAGAGCGCCGCCGGCAAAGGGAAAAAGATTCACCAGCCCTGTAGCCGTTCCGGCGATCTGAATTGGAAAGAGTTCTTTGTTTGCTGTAAATCCGATAACAACAATGGCGCTGGAAAAAATTCCGAGTCCCAGACAGATTCCATACATGCCCGGAATCGGTATCCGATCCGTAAAAAAAACCAAAAACGCGGTCAAAATCAGAACCATGGCGCTCGAAATGACGATCACCGGTTTCCGGGCTCTAAAGAGAGAGCCTGAGAGATAACTCAGCAACGGGCTTCCGATGATCATTCCTATTGCCAGCATGGATAAAATCCTGCCGGCTTCCCCCCGGGTCAGGTTATACACCTGCATCAGATAGGGTCCTCCCCAAAGCCCTCCAAATGAAAAGAAGACCGCGCAGTCAAAGAAAAACCATATTCCAAGGGGCCAGAAGGCCGGAAGTCTAATCACGCGCAGGATCCCTTCTCCAAGACGTATCGAAGCCGGATCAGGGTGTCGTCCCTGGAGAAGATCCGCCTTTCCTTCACTTATCGGCTTATCCCTGACAAAAATCCAGACCATCCCTGCCAGGATAGCCGTAAAGACCCCGACAACGACGAACGAAAGCCGCCAGCCGATCCCGGCGCTTAAGGCCGCCAAAGGGGTTGCAGCGGTAAGGGATCCGATGCCTCCCATGGCCATAAGGATTCCGGTCATAAATCCGAATTCCTTCTTGGTGAACCAGACCGCTAGAATTTTCATCGCCGGCACAAAAAGCATGGCAACTCCGAATCCCACCGCAGTTCTTCCGAGAATCGCCCAGAATACCGAAGGTGACATCCCGAGAAGAACAGATCCAAAAAAGGCCAAAATAAAAAAAAGGGTGATGGTCTTTCTGGGGCCCCAGGAATCCGAAAGAAGTCCGGCAGGCAACTGCATCACGGCATAGGGATAAAAATAAGCCGCCCCCAGAAATCCGGTCAGAGCAGCGCCGGCATTCAGGTCCTGCATCATATCGACAGCCACCACCGCAGGACATAAGCGGTGGAAATAGACAAGAACATACCCGAGCGAGAGGACCCAGAATATCAGCCATCGATACCACGGTCTGCTTTGAAGAGTTGTCAGTCTCATCTTTATCTCCGGTTTCATCATCAAAGGTTGAATGCCGACAGGAGGGTCAAGCCCGATTTTACCTACCCGCCTTTTACGGCGGATTTCTTAACCCCGGGTGGTTTCAAGGATCCTGTTTTTCGACGCTTCCGTATCGAATATCCGAAATGTCCGATGCTCTTCCCGAGAGCAAAGTACTGACCATGGGCATATGCCAGCCATTTCCCTTTTTCCATCTGAAGGCGCCCTTTGCTGTCAATTAATACAGAAGAGACCTGGACCGCA
>JBFMEI010000324.1:0-2989 GCA_040753295.1 Thermodesulfobacteriota bacterium
TGCAGGATGACCCATACAAGAAAAAAAGAGCACCCTTCAGATTCGGATTCACCGAATTCCGTCAGGGAGACCCGGTAACGATTGATGAGGATTGCCGTTCTTTCCGATATTCATGGGAATATGGATGCGTTTGAAAGCGTTCTGTCCGACATTGCTTCAAAACGGGTCGATCAGATCATCTCCCTGGGAGACATGATCGGGTATGGCGCTCAGCCGGAACCGGTCATCGCGGAAATCCGGTCCCGCCGGATCGTGACGATCATGGGGAACCATGAGCTGGCGGTGGTCAAACGGAAATACATGTCCTGGTTCAACCCCCAGGCCAGGCAATCCCTGACCCAAACCATCGACATGCTTTCTCCGGATTCCATCCGGTTTCTTTCCCGGCTGAATCACTTTCATCATCAGGATTCTTTTTATTTTGTTCATGGATATCCTCCGGACTCTCCCTTGACATACCTTTTCCAGGTTTCCGAGGAACGGATGATGAAAACATTTCACGAAACGGATTTTCAAATATTCTTTGTGGGGCATACCCATATCCTCGAACTGATCCGTTTTAATAGAAATGGATTTTCCCGTTCCCTGCTCGCTGAGGGAATGGTACGACTTCAACCGGACAGCCGATATATCGTCAATATCGGTTCTGTCGGACAGCCAAGAGATGGAAATATCTGCGCAAAATATGGGATCCTCGATTCCCGTGCCCATACCCTCGATATCCGGTTTATCCCCTATGACTTCCGGTCGGCGGCCGATAAAATCATCGCAGCAGGGCTCCCTCCCGGGCATGCAAGAAGGCTGATGAATTGACCCACAGTCGGATCAGCTCAATTCGATCTGATACGCTTGACGGATCAGGGTCTTTGCGATTTCATCGATATGTTCCGCTCCACGGGTTTCCAGCTCCAATGCGACCCGGCTCAGATTGAAAGGGAGATCACTCAGATTCCGGTCATGCCGGATATGAAGGACATTGGCTTTGAGCCGGGCGAGATGTTCCAGGAAAGACGCCAGGGATCCGGGGATATCCTCTAAAATCACACTCAGCCGCATGATCCGGGAATGTTTCGTCAAACCCTGATTCAGGATTCGACCGATCAAAGGTGTATCGATATTTCCTCCGCTGATGACCAGAACCACCCTTCCACCGGGTGGAACAGAGATCAGTCCTTCAAGAAGAGCGGCCAATGGAACCGCTCCGGCCCCTTCTGCCAATATTTTTTTTCTTTCTAATAGCATCAGAACTGCCGAGGCGATACTTTCTTCCGGAACCGCGACCAGGTCATCCACATATTTCTGAATGATCTCAAAGGTCCGATCCCCGATCTTTTTGACGTTGATTCCATCTGCAAGAGATGCAGACGATCCCACGGGTAGAGGAGCATTGTTCCGGCGGGCATGAATGGCTGAAGGACAGGATCGGGTCTGAACCCCGATGATTTTTATTCCCGGATTTATGCTTTTTGCAACAGCGGCGATTCCGGAAATCAGTCCACCGCCTCCCACCGGGGTTACGATCAGATCAGGGTTGTGAAGTTGCGATAAAATCTCCAGCCCAATGGTTCCCTGTCCCGCAATCACTTCAGGATCATCGAACGGATGAATGAGCATTGCCCCATTTTCAGCCAGTTCTTTGGCCTTGGCCAGACTTTCGTCCACGCTCTTTCCAAAAATCAGGATCGACCCTCCATACGCCCGGGCGGCTTCCTGTTTGCTGATGGATGCCCATTCCGGCATGACGATGGTGGCATGAATTCCCAGCCGGCCGGCTGCCAGCGCAACACCTTGAGCATGGTTTCCTGCAGAAGCTGCAACGACTCCGGCCGCTCCGATCCTGCTGAGATTTGTCACCAGCTTATGTGTTGCACCCCTGATCTTAAAAGATCCGGTATTCTGAAGGTTCTCAAGTTTGAGATAAATCTCTGCCCCGAATATCCGTGAAAAGGTCGGAGAGATCACCAGGGGAGTTCGCAGGATTTGCCCTTCAATTCCCGACGCAGCGGATTCAACCTCTTTAAGGAATGTCATTCTTTTCCCTTATTATCTTGACATCACGGAGAATTATACTAATCATTGAAAGGACGATATGGATTTCTTTCCCGAATCTTTCAGGTCTTTAAATGGGAGATTCCAGTCGCATGGGGTGACTGTAAAAAGCCTCCAGGCCCGGAGAAGCATGCAGAATAAATTTTCAGAATCCATCCCCCGTAAGGCCGTTAAACGCCCCTATCAGGATGTTGCCGCGTTCCTTTTGTTGACCGGAGTTGTGTTTTTTTTCCTCTACCAGGGATCCCGGGATACGGGATATCATTGGCAGTGGTATCGGATCCCCAGGTTCATTCTCACGGTTGAAAACGGTTCTCTTATTCCGGGACCCTTACTGGACGGCCTTTGGATCACCCTGCATATCACCCTGATCAGTTTCATTCTGACACTTTTTTTCGGCATTGTCACTGCAATTTTTCGACTTTCAGATTCTCAAATCGCCAGGATTCTTGCAAGAGGCTACTTGGAGGGGATTCGAAACACTCCGCTCCTGGTTCAGCTTTTTTTCATCTATTTTGTTATCGCACCCATCGTCGGATTGGGACGGTTTTCATCTGCGGTCTTGGCATTAGGTCTTTTTGAAGGAGCATATGCATCGGAGATGTTCCGGGCAGGAATCCTTTCAGTGCCTCATGGCCAATGGGAAGCAGCGCGGGGACTGGGGCTTAATACGCTTCAGGCTTATCGGCATATCATTCTTCCCCAGGGAGTCCGTAAAATGCTCCCGCCCTTAACCGGTCAGGTCATATCCCTTGTTAAAGATTCAGCCCTTGTCAGCACCATCGCCATTTCCGACCTGACCCTTCAGGGAGAATCCATTATTGCAGAAACATTTCTGGCGTTTGAAATATGGTTCACCGTCGCCGTCATCTATCTTTCAATAACACTTACCCTTTCACTGGCGGCATTTCGAATTGAAAAAAGGATGAGCCATCTGATT
>JBFMEI010000325.1:0-2961 GCA_040753295.1 Thermodesulfobacteriota bacterium
TGGGTTTGAAGTGGGTGGTCTTTGCAAATCGATACTCGTTCGGTTCAATTCCGAAAATCTTTGCGAATTCATCGGCATCTGCATGAGGCTGAAATCCGATGGAAAGAACCACCATATCGAATATTTCATCAGTCAGCACACCGTCTTCTTTTGCAAATCGAAGGATCAGGTTTCCGGTTCCAGGCTCCTCCCGGACCGCCGAGATCATGGCACGTCGATAGGTCACTCCGAATTCTTTTTTTGCCCGGTCGACATATTTATCAAAATCTTTTCCGAACGCCCTCATTTCCATGTAAAAAACGGTCGGTGTAATCCGTTTATCATGTTCCCTGGCGATGATCGCCTGTTTGGTCGCATACATGCAGCAGACTGAAGAGCACCAGGGATTTGCATTGTGAGAATCCCGCGATCCGACGCACTGGATCCATGCGATCTTCTCCGGATGTTTGCCGTCGCCGGGTCGTTTCACTTCCCCTTTAAACGGACCCGAAGCGGACAGAATCCGTTCGAATTGAATCGAGGTGACCACATTTTTCCATCGTTCAAATCCGAGCTCCTGCCTGATTCTGGGATTATATCGGTCAAGCCCGGGGCTAAGGATGATCGCTCCGACCTGAATATCAAATTCTTTTGCCTTATCGTCGAATTTAATCGCTTTTGCAGGACAGAATTTCTCACAGGCGCGGCATTTTCCTTTCTGGAAGAAAATACAATTATCCCGGTCGATCGCCCGGGTGTTGGGAAGCGCCTGAGGAAAAAGAGAGAAAACCGCCTTCCGCGTGGTCAGTCCCTGCTCGTATTCACTGGTCACCTTTTTTGGGCATTTCTCCTCGCATATTCCGCAGCCGGTGCAGAGTTCCGGATCGACGTATCGGGCTTCCTGCCGGATTTTAACCGTAAAATTCCCAGGCTCCCCTTCAACGGATTTGACCATTGCAAGGGTATGCAGGCTGATATCCGGATGACGCCCCAGCTCCACCATCTTCGGGGAAATCATACACATCGAGCAATCGCCGGTAGGGAAGGTCTTATCAAGCATGACCATGGTCCCGCCGATTGAGGAGTCTTTTTGAATCATGTGAACCTTGATGCCGCTGTCCGCCAGATCCAACGCTGCCTGCATTCCTCCGATTCCACCGCCGACGATCGCAACCGATCCTCGCTTGCGGGTTTGGATACCTGTATTATTCGTCATACCAGATTCAACTCCTTTAAAAGCGTGATCCCGTCGATGAAATGTCTTTCGATCTGAAGCTCTTCAACTCCCAGCCCCATGGCCAATCCCAGGATCTCTGTAATAAAATAGACCGGAAGTCTCCCCTGAATTCCATGTTTGATGCAGAATTTTTCCTGATATGCATCCATATTCATCTGGCACATGGGGCAGGTCGTTACAAGGCAATTGGCTCCCCTTGCCGACGCATCCTTCATGATTCTGGCCATCAGGGCCAATGCAGTCTCATCATCGTTAACCGAAGCAGACGCTCCGCAACAATCGGTTTTATAGCTCCAGTCAAGGGCCTTGACTCCAATGGCGTTGAGTAGAATCTCCATTCCCTGGGGATTTTCAACGTTATCCGGAACCGGAACCGAATAGGGGAACCGGGTCTGCAGACATCCGTAGTAGCAGGCCGGCTTCAGCCCTTTGAGTTTCTTCTGTACTTTCTTGGCCAGCGCCCCGGAGTTCACCGTCGGCAGCAATACTTCAAGGATTGAGGAGACTTTTATTGTCCCCTCAATTTTTGCTGAAAGTTCTTCATTGAGGAACGTTTTAATTTCCTGGTTTTTTTCAAGATATTTTTGTGCCACCAGGGTTCTTGAATAGCATGCTGAGCAGGGAATGACCACTTCGGACAGCCCCATCGACTCTGCAATCCCCAGATTCCGGGCCGGCATGGCAATTGCCAGAAAATCGTCAACCTTTCCGGCTGAAGTAGCCCCGCAGCAGTTCCAGTCGGCAATCTCGATCAGGTGAATCCCGAGCTCCTCAAAAATACGTCGGCTTTGAACATCATAAAGGGACGAGGAAGCTTTCAGCGTACATCCGGGATAATAGGCGATATCCATTATTTACCTCTTGTCTTTGATATCTTTTTTCGAAGTCGCTCGATTTCTTTGCGCCCTTTCGAGGTTTGAAGGCCAAAATGCATTCGCTTCAGTTTAAACATCGACAGGCCGAGATTCCCCTGTTCCTTGAGTTCTGCAGCAATTGCTTTGAAATCCTTGCGCTTTAAACTGTTTAATGCGTTTTTCATCTCATAGAGACCCATAAATTCCATTTCATTGACTCGTCCCCATCGAAGGCTTGACTGCAGAAAGGCGTGATGGAATTCGGCAACCTTGGAATTTAAAGGTTCCAGATGTGCTTCTTTGGACATCTTTTTCAGCGTCTCAGTGATCCGTGCTGTCTGAATATCATTCGGACAGCGGGCCCCGCAGGTATAACAGGATACACATTTCCATACCAGTTCATTATTCAACGCGTTTTCCCGATCTCCCAGGGTTACCATTCGAATAAGCCGATCCGGAGTGACATACCCTGTTTCCTCACCCACGGGACATCCGGCTGCACACCGGCGGCACTGATAGCATGCCGCAAGATTCTGGCCGGATCTTTCCATGACCTCTTTAATAAGGGATCGGGCTTCATCTTCCTTAACCTCAAGCGGATCTGATGCCATTACTGACTCCTCAATAGGGACGTGAATAAAAAGAGCAAAAAAAATAAATGAAGGGGGTAAAATGACATGATTGTGAGAAGCGTGTCAAGGAATTTATAAAAGTTATTGACTCATCACCCGTGGATTCTGTAATGGATGAACAAAGTATGAAATCTGCTGTCCGGCGATAAGGGAAAAAGATTTCGCCATCCCTTTTCTTGCCTTAATCTGAAAGGAGATCGACATGAAATTCAACAGTATGGAACAGATCATCGATTTCGCCATCGAAAAGGAGAAAGAA
>JBFMEI010000326.1:0-2957 GCA_040753295.1 Thermodesulfobacteriota bacterium
AATGCCCGCGCATCTTTCTCCCCCAGTTGACCGGCGTTGAGCAGAAATAGCAATTGAATGGACATCCCCGCGAAGTGATGATGTTCTGGGCTTTCCGTTTTCTTCCATCCCGTGTTTCAACAATAAACCGGTATTTCTCCATGGGAATCAGATGCCGCGCAGGGAAAGGAAGCTCATCGATACTGTCGACGATTTCCTGGTTACCGGTGAAAACGGCTTTTCCAGCCGCTTCCCGATAATAGAGTCCTCTCACATTCGAGAGCGGAAATCCTTTTTCAACTGCGGCTGCCAGATTCAGGATCGTCTTCTCCCCTTCTCCGATAGACAGGATATCCACTTCCTTGATGTGAGCAATGGTATCTTCTTTTGCCATGGAAATATGGGGGCCGCCCAGGATGGTGACGATATTTGGATTGACTTCTTTGGCAATTTTAACAAGATTAAAACTGTCAAACCGGTTTTCCGTCGTGGTTGTAACTCCCAGAATATCCGGAGAAAACGATTCGATTCTGGCGGCAATATCTTGCGGTCCATATTTAAGGATATCTGCGGGAACCACATCCACATCGATCCCCTTTTGTTCCAGTACCGCAGCTAAAAATAAAATCCCCAAAGAGGGCATTGAATTTCCCTCAGCCCAGCGTTGGGCAACATACCCCTGGGGTGGAATAAATAGTTGAATTTTCATATCCGTAATTACTTCTTTTTCATTTTGAGACCTTTATCTTAGGAAAAAGTATCATTTCCGTCATGCCGGACTCGATCCCCGCTATGCACGGGATCTTCGACCAGCATCCAGAACTATTTGAAATTACTGGATTCCGGTGCCTGTCCCGGACTCGATTCGGGATTCACCGGAATGACAAATTTGGAGTTATTCAATAAAGGTCTCATTTTATTTACACAAATAAAATTCAAACGAATGACTGGGAAATAAGGAAAGTTGAAACCTGTGAAGAGTTCCTATGCAGATGCCGGATTGGCGTTCAACCGCTTATTTTTCAGATATTCCTTGAAAATTCGTAAAAAAAACTGGGTCCCATGCTGAATGATTTTTGCTTTTGCCTCACCGGCTAAGCGTGCTCTTTCATGGCTGGCGACTTCTCGAATCTGGAATCCTCTTCTCATCGTGTTTGCAATCAGCTCAATTTCCAGGTCAAACGAATAGGAATCAAATTGACTGCAGTCAAATATTTCTCTTCTGAATGCTTTAAACCCGTTGATGGCATCCGACAGATACCGTTTGAGAAAAAGTCCGGTGAAATATGTCAGAAAAACATTTCCAAGGGCTTTGATGGGAGTATATTCATCGCTTCCACCCATGATCCTGGAAGCGATGACAAGCCCCACTTCAGGCTCCGTTTTCAGGACTTCAAGGAGTTTTGGGGTGTCGATCGCCCGGTGAGAGCCGTCTCCGTCCATCATGACCAGATATCTCCCCCGGCTCTTTGAAAATCCATAGAGAAGGCTCGATCCTTTCCCTTTCCGGTTCGGGTTGATGAGAACACGTGCCCCCTTCCCTTCTGCAATTTGCCGGGTCTTGTCTCTTGAGTTATCGTCAACAACGATGACTTCCATATGATGATCGTTTTTTAATTCATTCACCTCATCCATGACAATACCGATGGTCTGTTCTTCAAAATATGTCGGGATCACCACGCTGAAATCAATCTCATTTGGTTTCATTCAATTCCTCAATCAATGACTTTAAATATTTTCAAGGATCAACCCTTATTCTATTTTTTCCTTAAACCAGTTATAGGATCTTCTCAATCCGTCTGTAATGGTTGTTTCCGGGTTCCAGCCGAGAATCTTCTTTGCTTTTGACCAGTCCGCAGCCCGGTCCTTGTCTCCTTCGGGTTTCGACGGATCATAAATAATGGGGATATCTTTTTTTGAAATCGAAACAACTGTTTCAGCAATTTCCCGGATCGATGTGCTGTAATCCGGTCCGATTTGAATCGCCCCCTGATTCATCCCTTTTTCAGCCGTCAACATCAGGGCTTTAACCACATCATCCACATAGATAAATGCCCTTCGCTGCTCGCCGGACCCCCATACAATAAACTCCTCTTTGGGATGGCGGATCGCCTTTCGAATAAGCGATGGGATCACCTGTGATTTTTCCGGAGAAAAATCGGTTTTGGGACCATAAACATTGTGCAGCCTCAATACGCCGATATTAATCAGTTTCTCCCGCATTGCCAGAGCGCATTCATACTCGCCCATCAGTTTACTCCAGCCGTAGGAAGATTCCGGATTTGCCGGATAGACATCGTCTTCCTTTAAAAGAGGCACATTGAGTTTGTCCTGTTTTTCTTTGGGATAACTGCAGGCGGTCCCGACATAGATAAAGTCTTTCACGCTGCATTCAACCGCAGCGTGCAGCATGTTCGTGTTGATCAACAGGTTTGAGTTGAACAGGGAGAGTTCGTTTCCGAAGACATAATTGATTCCTGCCACAACATCAGCCAGATGAAAAATCATCTCTTTTTCTTTTGCAGCAGCCCTGCATGCGTCGTACTGAGTCAGATCGGCATTTAAAAAATCCTGATGAATGTCGATGAGGTCAACCCCTTTCTCATTTTTCAGGTTGTCGAGCTTTCCTCTCCACAGGTTATCCGCCACACTCACATGAGCGCCTTTTTCTACGAGCGCTTGAACCAGGTGGGAACCGATGAATCCCGCACCGCCTGTCACCAGTACCCGTCTATTTTTCCAATTCATATTCTCTTTAACTTCCCAATTCCTCTATTTTTTTTCAAAGGCCGCTATCCCCTACAGGACGGGGAATGGATTGTCAAGGCTGATCAATTTGAGGCCGAGCTTTGAATAACTCCAAATCTGTCATTCCTATGAAAACCGGAATCCAGTAATTTCAAATAGTTCTGGATGCTGGTCGAAGATCCCGTGCATAGCGGGGATCGAGTCCGGCATGACGGAAATGGTATTTTTTT
>JBFMEI010000327.1:0-2949 GCA_040753295.1 Thermodesulfobacteriota bacterium
ACCCTCCTGGCCTTAATTGCATCTCTTCCCTGGTGGGGGTATGTGGAGGAGACTCATTTTTCCAAACGGATGACGCCCGGCTATGTGATCCTGCTGTTGATTCTGGAGACCGGGATGCTGGGGACATTCTGCGCTCTCGACTTCTTCCTGTTTTATATTTTCTGGGAAATCATGCTCCTGCCCATGTATTTTTTAATCGGCATCTGGGGAGGGCCGAGAAAAGAGTACGCGGCCATCAAATTCTTTCTGTATACGCTGGTCGGATCGGTTTTAATGCTTTTGGCCATGATCGCCATCTATTATGCCTCTGAACCCTTTATCCTCGCCGACGGCCGGCCGGCTCAGCATACCTTCAATATTCCGGCATTGGCGGCTTCCGGACAATCCGGCCTCTTTTCACGTGCAGCTCCGATCCTGGGTTTTGAATTTGCGAAGGTTGTATGGATTGCACTTTTCATCGGATTTGCAATCAAAATTCCGATGTTTCCATTTCACACCTGGCTCCCTGACGCCCATGTGGAGGCGCCGACGCCGATTTCCGTCATCCTGGCAGGGATCCTGCTGAAAACCGGCGGGTATGGAATTCTTCGTTTCAATTTTCAGGTACTACCCGAAGCAACTCGCTGGGCGGCTTCCGGTATGGCGGTTTTCGGAATGATAAACATCGTCTATGCGGCATATGTATGCATGGCCCAGCGTGACCTGAAAAAGCTCATCGCCTATTCTTCGGTCTCCCACATGGGCTTTGTCCTTCTCGGCTATTCGGCGTTTACTCCCCAGGGCATTTCAGGGGCGGTTTTTCAGATGATCGCCCATGGACTGATCTCCCCCATGCTCTTTCTCATCGCCGGCGTCATCTACGACAGGGCCCATACCCGGGATATTGAAGGATTCGGAGGGCTGGCAACCGGAATGCCCGAATATACCGGCCTGGTAGGGCTGGCCTTTATGGCAAGTCTGGGACTTCCGGGTCTGGCCGGATTTATCGGAGAAGTTCTGGTTTTTTTAGGTGCGTTTCCGGTCTACAAAATATTGACGATCATATCGGCAACGTCCGTAGTAATCACTGCAGCCTACTATCTCTGGACCATTCACCGGATGTTTTTGGGCAAGCTCAACGAAAAATGGTCGAATCTCAGGGACATCAACTGGAGGGAGCGGTTCACCCTGTATCCGCTGGGAATCCTGATCCTGTTCTTCGGCGTTTACCCGATGCCGATTTTCAATCTGATCCGCAGTTCTCTGGAAGCGCTCCTTGCCGTTGTAATCCGGACCGGGAAACCGCTTTGAATCATGATTTTGAATAAAGGCCGATGAGCCATGCCGCCTGCCGAAAGCCTGAACTATTTTAAGTCCGAGCTTTTCTTGATTGGAATTTTAATTCTGATCATTATCGTCAGCTTTTGGAGAAATGATCCGAACCGAAGACTGACACTCACCCTGATAGCCTTTTCCGGACTACTCCTTTCTTCGGTACCATTGATTCAATCTCCCGGGGAATCGGTTTTAATTTTCAACGGACTTATTCGATGGGACCTGTTTTCCCGTTTTTTCAAGATCCTTTTTCTCCTTTGCGGCGGATTGACGGTCCTCATTCTGTTTCAGGCTTATGAGGTTCAGGATAAACTCCTGGGAGAGTTTTACGGCATTCTATTATCACTTGTTCTGGGAATGTTTCTGCTGGTTTCGAGCTTCAACCTGCTGATGATTTATCTCTCCCTGGAATTTGTATCCATTACCTCATATGTATTGACGGGATTCAACCGGAACGACCGCCGGTCCAGCGAAGCGGCACTGAAATATGTAATTTACGGCGGGGTTGTATCCGGAATCATGCTGTTTGGCATCTCTTATTTTTTCGGATTATTCGGAACCCTTGACCTGTCCGGAATAAGAGAGGGAATGGGTGCTCTGTTTTCCGGCTCTCCGGCAGCAGGCCGGCCGGCTGTCCAGGCGACGCGATTAACGGTTCTTGCTGCGTCAGTCTTTGTTTTCGCGGGATTCGGATACAAGATGGCTGCCGTTCCATTTCATATGTGGTGTCCGGATGTTTATGAAGGGGCCCCGACGCCGTTTACGGCATTTTTATCCATAGGACCCAAGATTGCCGGAGTGGCTGCATTTTGCCGTTTCCTGTCGACCGGCTTTTTTGAAAATCCTGTTCATTTCAAAGCGATTACAGAAATCCCCTGGGCGGCGATTTTAGGGATCCTGGCCGCAGGCGGCATGACTCTTGGAAATTTGTCCGCCATATCCCAGAGGAATGTGAAGAGGCTTCTGGCTTATTCGGGGGTTGCCCATTGCGGCTATATTCTGATGGGGCTCTGCGCGTTGTCAAAGGAGGGATTTTCCGCATTTTATTTTTACGCCGTCGTTTATTTATTCATGAACCTGGGGGCTTTTATCATCGTCATTGCCGTCAGAGAAAGGACAGGGCGTGAAACGATAGAAGCCTTTCGCGGACTGGGGACCCGGGAGCCGTTTATGGCGGTCTCTTTTGCGATATTTCTTTTTTCTCTCGTCGGAATACCTCCGCTGGCAGGATTTATCGGAAAATTCTATCTGTTCGCCGCCGTTCTCCGTCAAGCCGGAACAGGGTACTACCTTCTGGCAGTGGTCGGAATACTCAATTCCGTGATATCACTTTATTATTATACGGGAATCATCAAGGCGATGTTCTTAGAGAAGGCGGCAGAAGATCAGCCGCTGCAGATCCCTCGGTTTCAAAAACTGATCACTGCTTTCCTGTTGATTCCCGTTCTTCTTTTCGGGATTTACTGGGAGCCTCTGGCAAGCGTTACCTCCTTTCTTTTTTAACCGGTTAATTCAGGTATTGTTACATTTTTGTAAGGAATATGATTTATCCTAACAATATTGTTATTTGTTTCCGGGCTCTTTACTTTTCTAAAAAAATCTATCCTTCCGACAATATTGAAGAAAATTGAATAT
>JBFMEI010000328.1:0-2944 GCA_040753295.1 Thermodesulfobacteriota bacterium
GGAAACCCTGGTCATGGCCGGGGATATCGTCATGGAGAGGGCCAGGGAAAAGGGAATTCGAATCCTGCCTGTGGACAGCGAACATAATGCGATATTTCAGTGCCTGCTCGGGCACCGGAGGGAGGATCTGTCCAGGATCGTGTTGACCGCTTCCGGAGGACCCTTTGCCAAACGTCCCCTGGACCGGTTTAAAGAGATCACCCTTGAAGAAGCGCTCAATCACCCGACCTGGCGGATGGGGAAAAAAATCACCATCGATTCCGCCACCCTCATGAACAAGGGGCTTGAAGTCATGGAAGCCACGCATCTTTTTGATGCCACTTCAGAGATGATCGACGTGGTCATCCATCCCCAGAGTATCGTCCACTCCATGGTCTCATACCGGGACGGGACGGTCATTGCCCAACTGGGGATCCCGGATATGAAGGGGGCCATCGCCTATGCGATTTCTTATCCGGAGCGGCTGCCTCTCAACCAGCCGGCCCCGGCTCTTGAAGATATCGGTGCGCTCACATTTGAGAAGCCGGATTTCGATAAATTTCCATGCCTGGCCATGGCCTATGAAGCCTGCCGTATCGGAGGGACCATGCCTGCGACTTTAAATGCCGCAAACGAAGTGGCGGTCCGGGCGTTTTTAAACCGGCACTTGCCGTTTACCGGTATTCCGGAGTTAATTAAAAAGACCATGAAAAATCATCAGTTAGTGATGGCGCCCACCCTGTCCCAGATTCTCGAGGCCGATCAGTGGGCCAGGAATGAGACAGAGCAGGGCGTTCAGGAGTTTACGCATTGAGGTGATATGGGTACCAATATTTTCGCATTTATTGTCGTGCTGGGTGTATTGATATTTTTCCATGAACTCGGACATTTTTTAATGGCCCGCATCTTCGGCGTCGGGGTGGAAAAATTTTCACTTGGCTTCGGGCCCAGGATTTTCGGAAAAAAGATCGGAAGGACCGACTACCGCATCTCTGCTTTGCCGCTCGGCGGATATGTGAAAATGGTAGGAGAAGAGCCGGATGCGGAGATTGATCCTACAGATATTCCATTTTCATTCACCCACAAGCATGTTCTGAAGCGGATTCTCATCGTGGCTGCCGGACCGGCATTCAACCTTCTTCTGGCAGTCATTATCTTTTTCTGGGTATTTCAGGTTTCAGGGATATATATTTTAAAACCATCTGTCGGGAGTGTGACCCCGGACTCTCCTGCCCAGCGCGCCGGAATTCAGAAAGGGGACCTTATCACGGCCATCAACGACCGGCAGGTGACAAGCTGGGAAGAGATGGCAAATGCCATATCCGGCAGCAACGGGAAAGAGATCCGGATTCATTTCAGGCGGGATGGGAGTCTGATGAGCGCAGGAATCACGCCTGAGCTTAAACCAGGAAAAAGTATTTTCGGAGAGGAGATCAACCGGTATGTGATCGGCATCGCATCCTCGGGAGAAACCTTTGAAAAAGATCTGACGATTTTTGAAGCAATCACCGAAAGTGTCTCCCAGACCTATCAGGTCGCCCGGCTGACGCTTGTCGGTATTGCCAAGCTGATTCAGGGGAGCGTTTCCACAAAGACCCTGGGCGGACCGATCATGATCGCCCAGATGGCAGGAGACCAGGCAAAAGCCGGCGCCGGACATCTGATTTTCTTTATCGCCCTGATCAGCATCAATCTGGCGGTGATCAACTTTCTTCCCATTCCGATTCTTGACGGCGGCCATATTCTCTTCTTCATCATCGAGGGGATTTCAGGCCGGCCGCTGAATACCCGGATGCGGGAAATCGCCCAGCAGGTCGGCATTTTCATTCTGGCGCTTCTCATGATCTATGTGTTTTATAATGACATTGCGCGAATCTTTTTCAGTTGACGGAACCCAACATGCCTCACCGACTTGAAATCACCTTGAAACCCGCTCTTTTCGATCCTGAAGGAGCGATGATCCGGAAAAAAGCCAAATCGTATTTCGGACTCGATCTTGAAAGCGTCCGGGTCATCCATATTTTAACCATTGATGCCGGGCTCTCTCCTCATCAGCTTAAACGGATTCAGGACGACATCTTCACCAATCCGGTCACTCAGATTTCATCCTATGAACCGCTCGATTTGCCCTTTGACCGGATGATCTGGGTCGGATATCGGCCCGGAGTGCGGGATAATCCCGGAAGTACGGCCATGGAGGCCATTGAGGATATTCTTCAAAGAAGGGTTGAGACTGAAGAAGCGGTTTATACTTCCAGGCGCTACTGCATGACCGGACAGAATCTTAAAAGAGAAGATGCAGTCAGGATTGCCGAAGCCCTTCTGGCAAACGATATCATCCAGCAATGGAAGGTCTTTTCCAAAGACGAGTGGGATCCGAACCAGGGGATCGGCCTGATCATTCCAAAAGTCAGGTTGAATCATCGCCCCATGGTATCCACCATTTCCATTGACAGCGATGAAACATTAAAGCGCATCAGCGCCGAAAGAAATCTGGCGTTGAATCCAAACGATATTCCTGTCATCCGAAAGTATTTCGGACAAAAAACCGTTCTGGAGGAGCGGTTGAAGGTCGGACTCAGCGACCCTACAGACGTTGAAATTGAATACCTTTCCCAGGCCAGAAGCGACCACTGCAATCATAACACCTTCCGTGGAAAATTCCATTACCGGGACCTGGAAACCGGCAAGTCCATCGTAGTAGACAATCTTTTTAAAACCGATATCGAAACCCCCACCCTTTTGCTGAAAGAAAAAAAAGGATGGGTGATATCGGTTCTTTGGGATAATGCCGGAGTCGGGCGGCTTAATCCGGATTATTTTTACACCATCACCGGTGAAACCCACAACAGTCCTTCCAATATGGAGGCCTACGGCGGTGCTCTCACCGGGATTGTCGGCATCTACCGGGATCCGATGGGGACCGGAAAAGGATCCAGATTGATCATGGGCAGCTACGGATTTT
>JBFMEI010000329.1:0-2935 GCA_040753295.1 Thermodesulfobacteriota bacterium
CCGATGTCACAACCCCAGTTGTATGGGGAGGATTCAACCGGCACCAGGTGCCGAACATGTGAAGTGCCCTACCTGTGGAATGGAATATCGCATCTTCTGGGTAAACCCCACATTGCCCAGGATCCGAGGACCGGTATGGGAAGTGAACCGGGAAATCGCAAACCGGACATTCGCTGAAAAACAAGCCGCTTCCTCCACGGGTGCGGATAAAAAAGGAGGAAAATAAGATGGCATTGGAAAGAAAAATTGCATTCATCGATTTGACCACAGGCAAGATTGAGATCAAACCGATCCCGGTATCGATCCGGAAAAAATATCTGGGAGGCAGGGGCCTCGACACCTATTTGCTTTACAATCACAGCAAAAAGGGTGTCGATCCGTTGAGCCCGGATAATCCGTTGATTGTCAGCGGCGGAATTCTCACCGCCACATGTGCGTCGGCAACGGCGAGAACCCATGTCATGGCAAAATCACCCCTCACCGGACTTCTGGGGAGCACGAACATGGGCGGTTTTTTCGCACCGGAAATGGCCTGGGCAGGATTTCATCATCTGGTAATCAAAGGAAAAGCGGAAAAGCCGGTCTACCTGTTCATCAACAACGGAAAGATCGAAATCCGCGATGCGGGTGAAATCTGGGGAAAGACCACTACGGAAACGCAATGGGCTATCCGGGAAGAACTGGGCGATGATGAAGTCAAGAGCATGGTCATCGGCCCTGCCGGTGAGAACCTGGTTCGGTTTGCAAACGTCATGACCGGAATTAAAAATTCCGGAGGAAGAACGGGCATGGGATGCGTGATGGGTTCGAAAAATTTAAAGGCGGTTTCAGCCAGAGGGACCATGGACATCAGGATCGCCCATCCGAAAGAAGCATTTGAATACAACAAGCGCTTTATTGATCAGATCACCAGTGCAAAAGTAAACCAGACCCAGGGGACTCTCGGAACGCCTTTTATCTGGGGGGCGACCAATTGCTGGGGAGGGCTCAGAACCCGCAATTTTCAATTGAATCAACTGGAATATGCCGATGACATCGAGCCGGAACGGATTGATGAGATCGCTACGGAAACCATCGGACCCTATCATATGACCGGATGCTTCGGATGCCAGGTTCATTGTCGGGCCCAATACCGGATTCCATCAGGCCCCTATGCGGGAAAATATGATGAAGGGCCTGAATATACCTCCCTGGGAGCCTTTGGCGCAGAACCCGGATGCACCAGCGCCGTAACGGTGTTGACGGGAAATCATCTGGTGAATCAATTTGGGATGGATAATCTGGAAACAGGATCCATGATCTCCTGGGCTATGGAACTTTATGAAAAAGGGATTCTGACCGACAAAGAGACCGACGGGATCGAACTTCGATTCGGAAATGACGAGGCGCTTCTCGAAATGGTAAGCCGGATCTGCTACCGGAAAGGATGGCTTGGAGACGTTCTTGCCGACGGAGGTCTTCCTGCTGCGGAAAAGATCGGAAAAAATTCGGTTGACTACCTGATTCAGGTCAAGGGAATGAACAACCTTCATTCCGATGAACGGGCGACCCCGGCGCTGGCTCTGAACATCGCGACGGCTTCCCGTGGAAGCGATCATTTAAGGAGCCGGCCGGCGATTGATCTGTATCATCTCCCGGAAGATGTGCTGAGAAAAATCTACAGCACCCCGGTTCCATATAAAGGACCCCTCAGTTCGGAGCATACCTCCTATGAGGGAAAACCCTGGATGGTCTTCTGGCAGGAAAACTGCTACATGGCTGTGGATTGCCTGGGGATCTGCAAATATCATACGACTTTTCTTGGAGCCACACTCCCGAATTTCGAAGACTGGCCCAAAGTCATCTATTACAATACCGGCCTGGAGTTCACTCCCGAAGAATTATGGAACATCGCCGAACGATGCAATATGATCGAACGGATGTTTAACCTCAGGGAAGGGTTGAGTCGAAACGATCAGGGCAAAGGGGATACGTTGAGCCACCGATATTTTGATGAACCGTGTCGTCGAGGCGCTCCGGATGTCATCGGAATGAGCATTGACAGGGAAAAATTCAATAAAATGCTGGATGAATTTTACGAGATCAAAGGATTGGATAAAACCGGAAAACCGAAGCCGGCGACACTCAAGCGACTCGGGATTGATACGGAGCCCTCCCGTCTGCTTTAACCCAAACCTTATGAAAACAAGGAGATGATCCATGGAATATTCGGAAAAAGTCTTGATGATCGATTATGAAAAATGCACCGGATGCCGCCTCTGCGAGCTGGTATGTTCGGTGAAGCACGACGGCATCTCAAATCCCATGAGAAGCCGGATCAAGGTCATGAAATGGGAAGGAGAAGGCCTTTATGTCCCCATGTCCTGTCAGCAGTGTCAGGATGCGCCGTGCCTGAAAGGATGCCCGGTAAAAGCCATCTCCCGCAATCCGGAATTGAACCGGATCGAGGTGGATTACGATATCTGCATCGGGTGCCGGACGTGCGTCTCCGTCTGTCCTTTCGGTGCCATGGGATTCAATACCATTGATCGAAAGGTGATCAAGTGCGATTTATGCGACGGGGATCCTCAGTGTGTCCGGTTCTGTGAAGTTAAAGCCGTGGATTACGTGAACGCTCAGGATGTGGCTCTCAGGAAAAAGAAAGTTGCCGCCCATCGGATTTCCGAAGCCGGAAAAGAAGGAACAGCATTGCATCAGCGAATCTAGATCGATTCCCATGATGCTGATTCAGAAAATCGGGCGCCGGACTGCCGAAAAGGATCCGGCGCCCGGTCATCATCCTCCTGCCAGCATGACGGCGATATGGATTTTATCTCCGTCTTTAACCGGCCTTGATAATTCCCCGGGATAGGCGCTTTGAAGGTTTAAATAGATTTCAATGGTATTCTGAAGCTTTCCCTTTTTATCAAACACCGCATTACTCATCTCAGGATAT
>JBFMEI010000330.1:0-2934 GCA_040753295.1 Thermodesulfobacteriota bacterium
ACGCTTCCATGGTGATCATGGGAAGCTTTTCCCGTTTGACCTGCTCAGCTTCTTCCAGCGACAAGGAACGGATCCCGATCTGAAGGGTATGTGTCGTCTTTTCCCGAAGACGTGCCATAACACATGCGTGACTTAATCGGCTGCCGTTGTAGGAATCCCTCAGGTCTGCATGCGCATCGATCTGAATGACCGACACCGATGAATACTTTTCCTGAAGGGCATTGAAGAAAGGACTTGTAATGGAATGATCTCCTCCGATTACAACAACAAACTTATCGTCGTTTAACAGTCGGCGCGCGGCGTTGTACAGGGTTGAAACCATCTTTTCAGGTGTCTTTGGAACCCTGGGAGGAGCCATCGTAACGATTCCCATCCGAAACGGTTCGGCGTTGAGCTGTTCATCATAGAGTTCAATCTGGTGGGAGGCCTCAATCACCGCATCCGGTGCCGCAGCAGCTCCGTTCCCATAGGATATCCCCCCTTCATATGGAAACGGCAATAAGGCCGCAGCAGCCGTTTCGTATTCACAGAACAAAGGATCCGGACCCAGAAACTGCCTGGGGTGGAGTTTCATTTTGCCTTATCCAGTTTTTCAATAAATGAAGGCATCCACTCAATGATCCGCTTCGGTTTTCTTGTCCTGCAGTTATCCAGGACATAGGCGGCCAGAAGCGGAAAAATAACCGAGTATTCCCCCCAGATCTGAACGAGTTTTTCTTCATCCGCACTCCGGTATTTCCCCCAGGTAACCGCCTCTCCGAATGTACATCCGGAAAGGCTCCCTTCTTTTTCCACTGCGGTTCCGATCTGAAGTCCCCGATCCACTCCTTCAAACTCGATCCCCAGAATCTGGTTTATGGTAGGACCGGTCTGCTGAATGAAATTCTTCGGGCCTCCTCCTCCCAGTTCAACAAATCCGGTCCGGGGGGAAGAATAGGAGATCGCCGCAGAGTCAAAAATATCTTTTTGAGGAGAAAACCTGAGAGGATATCCGTCCCGGTCTGCTCTTAATAAATTCATCCCGATGGAGTGGTTGGAAAATGAGTCCCAGAAAATGGGAACGCCCATCCGGGCTGCCGTGATCATGAAGCTTTTTTCAGGATAAGGGGCTTTGTGAAGTGCCCACTCCCCAAGCGCATAGTTAAGTTCCCAACTGGATAGATCTCTGCCCGAAAGATTCTGATGCGCTTCCACGACAAACTGACGGATGATCTGATCCTGGGCCTCCAATGTCTCTTTTTCGCGGATACCGATATCATAAATCCGCGTATCTCCATGCCGGCGGAGCAAATTGTCGTCCACGCCCGGAGTGATGGCTTTTACCGGCAGGCCAAAAGCAAAGTGAAGATCGTGATAGACTTGTGCGCCTGTCGAGCAGATGACGTCAATAAATCCCGCATCCAGCAAGGCAAGAACGACCCCTCCAAGCCCTCCGGCAATCCCTGCTCCGGCAATCCCCAGCCAGATCGTATCATCCCCATCCACCATTCGCCGATATAAGGCTGCTCCGCGGAATACATTCCTTGCCTCAAAACAGGTTTTCCCCATCATTTCGATCAAATGGCTTAAACTCATCCCTTTCGTAAACCGCACAGGCTCAATGTCCGGTGCATCACTGAATATTGATTTGGATTTCATGAAATACTTTCTCGATCAAAGAAATATGCGGGTCGAATGCCCGATCATTCTGTTACAGAAGATCAACCCGATCAATCCAATAGAAAAACCGCCATTGCGGCCACGGTCGTCCAAAGGCCGTCCTTATGACCTTCGGCGGTCTGGGCGATACTGCGGCTTTCAAAATAGTTTTTAGCATCCACCTGATATACTTTTTTCCTTTCATTCCATGCCACATCCGGATCGAGTTCAAAACCTAAGGTAGACGCCAGCATGGTTGCCGCAAGATCTTCCGCAAAATCGGCTGCCTTTTTCTGTGTCTGACCGAATCCATGATGTTCACTGATATAGCCATACTGGGCCTTGTCTTTCGGCTGAGCAAGTCCAATTGCAGCGCAAACCAGACGGTTCGGTTCATCGGTACTCTCCCGGGCCATCACCACATAGGTGATCTGTCCGGGTTTGAGTTCCTTGACACCCATCACTTTTGGAATGATGGTGCAATCAGGAGGGAAGATGCTGGAAACCGAAACCAGGTTGCATATTTCAACACCGGCATTTCGAAGCGCCAGCTCAAAACTTTGCAACTTGTTTCGGTGATACCCGACCCCTTTTGTGAAAAACATCCGTTTCGGTACGTATTCTTTCACTGTATCAACCCTTTCCCGACCGCTTAAAGCGCTGCTGCCCATAATTCCCCCGGCATCCTTTACGCAGTCGTTTATATTTTCGGCAACTATTCGATCGTGGAAGGGCTTTTATCAACTAATATTTTCACAATCAATCAGATTTTTAACAGATGCCCTGACCACTGGCCTATTTCAAGAATAAAAGTCTGTAGGGGTGGTTCTGTCCGGCGACATGAAGGCTGGTCCGCCGGGGATTGATGCATCGATGAATTTCTTCATAGGCTTTCTGCGGTGTGTTGTTTGCCTCGCTGAGATGAGCCAAAATGACATGTTCCAGGGATGAGTGCCGAATTTCCTTGAGCAGACTTCCGGCTTCCGTATTTGAAAGATGCCCGGTCCGGCTCCGAATCCGCTGTTTCAGAGACCAAGGATACGGGCCTTCCTCAAGCATCTTAAGATCATGGTTGGCTTCAAGAACCAGAAGTGAACAGTCTTTAAGGTGCTCTTTTGAAAGAGATGTCGCAGTCCCAAGGTCGGTTGCGATTCCGATCTTTTTTCCATCCCTGGAAATAAGAAGTCCGACCGGGTCTTCAGCATCATGGGGAAGAGAAAACGGCCTCAGAGTAAGGGTGTTGATTAAAAATTCTCTCCCTGAATCAAAATGAACGATCTTGTGAAGCCGGCCGAT
>JBFMEI010000331.1:0-2905 GCA_040753295.1 Thermodesulfobacteriota bacterium
CCATCCCCAGCATATGAATGGCGCCCATCACCGAGGTCTTGATGGTTTTAACCGGATTGTGCTGGTAATGGATGGGAGAAGCCGGACATGCAAGATTATAGATCTGGTCTACTTCTAAAAATATCGGCTGGACGACGTCATGCCGGATGAGTTCGAAGTTTGCCTTTCCAAGCAAGTGGGAGATATGCTTCTTGGTTCCGGTGAAGAAATTATCAAGACAGATGACATCATGTCCTTCAGATACAAGTCTTTCACAAAGATGAGAGCCTAAAAACCCGGCCCCACCCGTTACCAGTATCCGTTTCTGCCGATGCATGGGGTATCCTTTTATCTCTTAACCTTAGAAATGAATTAAAGGGGGATTGCCGATGGGGTAGACGTTGAAGCCTATTTTATGGAGAGCCTTGTGATCCAGAATGTTGCGACCATCAAAAATGAATGCAGGCTTGACCATGGAAGCGTAAATTGTTTCAAAATCAAGCGACCGATACAAATCCCATTCGGTAAGAACCGCGATGGCATGAGCGCCCCTGGCTGCCCCATAAGGGTCTTCAATATAATGGATTTCCCCTGGGGTCCCTCTAAGATCGTTTTTCGCATTTTCAAGGGCTTTGGGGTCGCTGTTGATGATTTCCGCCTTTTCCTCAAGCAGTTTTTTTGAAATAAAGATCGCCGGACTTTCCCGGGTATCTCCGGTATCGGCTTTGAATGCAAACCCGAAGATGCAGATTCTTTTTCCAGCCAGGGTATTGAACATGGCATTTAACATGGTTAAGACAAATCGTTTCTTCTGGTAGTTGTTGATCTTCACGACTCCTTCCCAATAGTCGGCCACTTCATGCAGCCCATAATGTCTGCACAGGTAAACAAGATTTAAGATATCCTTCTGAAAACAGGATCCGCCAAATCCGACACTGGCATTGAGGAACCGGCTCCCGATCCGCCTGTCCATCCCGACCGCTTTTGCCACTTCAACGATATTGGCTTCCGTCTTTTCGCATAACGCGGATATGGCGTTGATGGACGAGACTCTCTGGGCAAGAAATGCATTTGAAACCAGTTTGGAAATTTCACTGCTCCAGATATCGGAGGTGAGTATTTTTTCTCTGGGTATCCAATGGGCGTAAATATCGGCTAAAACATCTCTGGCCTGAATCCCCTTTTCCGTGAGATGGGACCCGATAAGGACACGATCCGGGTTTTCCAGGTCTGCAACAGCAGTCCCTTCCGCTAAAAATTCAGGATTGGAAAGGACTTCAAAATGGATCCCCTTGTTTCCTAAATTTAATATCCGTTCCATGGCCTGGGCTGTTTTAACGGGCAATGTGCTTTTTTCAATAATGATTTTTGAAGATTGGGAAGACTCCAGAATCTGCCGGGCGGTTTTTTCCCAGTATTGAAGGTCTGCCGCCATGCCGTTTCCGGCGCCGAATGTTTTTGTGGGAGTATTGACACTCACGAAAATCATATCCGACTCTCTGATTCCGCCTTCGATATCAGTGCTGAAGAAGAGATTTTTCCCTCGACACCGGGTGACAATTTCATCAAGACCCGGTTCAAATATCGGAAGCCTGGTCGAATTCCATTGTGCGATTTTTTCCGGATTGATATCTACAACCGTAACCTTATATTTCGGACATTTGGACGCAATAACCGCCATGGTCGGCCCGCCCACATATCCGGCGCCGATACATAAGATTTTTCTTTGAAATTCCATTTTTCTATCCTTCTCTTTAGTTGACTATCGCCACCTTATGACGTGGAATTCCCTTCTGCAACAGGGAGTCGAGGATTTTATTTCCGGAATTCATGACTGTGATAATAATTTTATCAAAAGGCATCCCCTTGATGCTGTCAGGATTCCTGATGTCCATTCCAAGGAAACGCTCACCTATTTTTTGTTCATCCACTACCGCGATAAGCTTCATGGATGTTTCCTGAAGTGAGATATAGGCGATTTCGGCCAGCTCCCCTGCCCCGTAAAAAATGACCTGACCCCCTCCCTGCATTTCCAAATCCGAAAAAATCTCCTGAAGCCTTGTCCTTGCCTTTCGATAAAACTGAAATGAGAAATGAATGAATTCATAGGTCAGCCGGGTCTTTTCAGCCATCCCCTTTGGAGTCAGCATGTAGGCGACACGGTTTCTGGGGATGGTCGTAATCTTAAAATATCCCTTATGGGCAAGGCGCTTGATGAATGCATTCACCAGCCCAAGGGATATGTTAAGTTTTTTCGCCAGATCCCGTTGACTTGGGGTATGGGAATTCTCGATTTCCTCAAGAATTCTTAAGGTTCTAAGGTCCTGATGATCCATGAATTTTTAATGCTTTTAGAAAAGGGATTTGAGGCCGGAGTAAATAGCTCCGCTTGGTGGGTTACCGAGAATGAGACCTTTGAATAACTCCAAATCTGTCATTCCGGTGAAAACCGGAATCCAGTAATTTCAAATAGTTCTGGATGCCCCTGGATCGCAGTCCAGGGCAGGCGGATCGAGCCTGCACCGGACCTGATCCGGTGTCCGGCATGACGGAAATAGTACTTTTTCAATAAAGGTCTCGGAATTAAATAATTCTATCCGGAAAAACTTGAAAAATTGAGCGTTCAATTTTTAAACGTTCGTAAATTGAACATAAAGAAAGGGGCTTGTCAAGGATATTTTTTTTAATCTTCTTCTAGAAGGGTTCTTCCATCGCCGGGGTAAATGTGCCGATCTTGTTTTGAGGTGGGATCTTTGATTTCCGGACGATGTCTATGCACCGGATCAGGTCCTTCCAGGGCGGTTTGACTTGGATGCCTGTCTTTCATTTTTGGATTGCTTCTTGGGTCAACTCCGGGAACCGGGGCGCTGAATTCAATTGGAATATGGTTGGGATCAAAGGTATAAATGGAGTGGATAAAGCCGTG
>JBFMEI010000332.1:0-2881 GCA_040753295.1 Thermodesulfobacteriota bacterium
GGCTTCGGTGAGCTCGTCGGAAAAGATGGACGCTGCATCAATAAGAGCCTCCCGGTACTCTTTTGCTTCCTCCATGAGTCCGGAAGGAATCTCTTCAATACGGATTTCCTCCCCTTTTTCCCCTTCAAAAAGGAGCGCCTTCATCCGGATCAGGTCGACAACGCCCTGAAACTCAGCTTCAAGTCCGATGGGAAGCTGCACAGGGACAGCATTGTGACCGAGTTTTTCCTGAAGCTGGCGGATCACCCTGACCGGGTTGGCGCCCACGCGATCGCACTTGTTGATAAAGGCAATGCAGGGGATATGATACCGGGCCATCTGCTGATCAACCGTGATGGACTGGGATTGAACCCCGCCCACAGAGCAGAGGACCAGAATGGCGCCGTCCAGCACCCTTAAGGATCGTTCCACTTCAATGGTGAAATCGACATGGCCCGGGGTATCGATAATGTTGACCTCATGCCCCTTCCACTCACTATATGTGGCGGCGGATGAAATCGTGATCCCCCGTTCCCGTTCGAGTTCCATAAAATCCATGGTTGCGCCCACACCGTCTTTTCCCTTGACATCATGGATGGCATGGATGCGTTTGGTATAATAGAGAATCCGCTCGGTGAGCGTGGTTTTGCCGGCATCAATATGGGCGCTGATGCCGATATTCCTGACTTTTAAAACTTCAGTTTTCATAATCCTGCGTCGATTAAGTATGATAATCCAAAGGAAATAACAAATTAAAAATTTTTTAGTTTAAATTAATTAAAAATACATGTCAATAAAATTAATTTTTTCTGTTCTATTGTATTGCCATATTATATCCTGACTTGATTTTTGGCCGAAGATCCTGTTAAGTCAATTCAATAAGGAGGTATGAGAATTATGAATGATTTCGAAGCGCTTCAAGGCAAACGGATATTGATTGTCGATGACGAGCCGGATGTGATTGAGACCCTGGAAGAACTCCTTTCCATGGCCGTCATTGAAACCGCCACCACCTTTGAAGCTGCCGGAGCGCTCATGGAGGCTAAACCTTTTGATATCGCGGTTCTGGATATCATGGGCGTGGATGGGTTTACCCTTCTTCAGATCGCTGTTGAAAAACAGATCATCGGCGTAATGCTGACCGCTCATGCCTTAAGCCCCCAGGCGATCATCAGATCCCACGATACCGGAGCTGCCTATTACATCCCCAAAGAAAAAATGTCCGAAATCGCCGTCTATCTTTCTGATATTCTCAAGGCAAAAGAGACCGGAGAGAATCCATGGAAGGGGTGGTTTGAACGGATGTCCGATTTTCTTGAGAAAAAGTTCGGCCCCAACTGGCAAAAGAACGACAAATCCTTCTGGGACCGGATCTCATTTTATTAGAATCTGCCGGTTGATCCGGATATGCCGATTTGAAACCAAAAGTCCAAATTGATTGAACCTTAAATCCAGAGCATCCCTTTTAAAAAAAATTGTGATTTCATCACTGTTCTCTTCGGCTTTGATAGGGATCGGATGGATTGGGTATGTCCGGATATGGCAAAAAAATTTCAATTGCGTCATACCAGGCCAGGTCTATCGATCAGGTCAGCCGTCACCCGGCGATTTAGGAAAATGGACAAGAAAATACGGGTTTCGAAGTGTTTTGAATCTTCGCGGTTACTGGAGCAATCAGGAGTATATTGCTCTAACCGAAACCGCGCAACAACTGGGACTGATGCATGTTGATCTTGAGCTCGATGCAAAGAGGGCTCCAACGCGCAGTCAGTTGATCGGTTTGATTCAACACATCGAGACCCTTCCCCGGCCGTTTCTGATTTATTGTCGCGCTGGAATCGACCGAAGCGGACTGGCGTCGGTTCTGGCATTAATGGCCGTTGCCGGAAAACGCTACGAAGAAGCAAAAGAGGCCCTTTTTGATCAGTGGCAGTATCTCGGCGGAATGAGAGACAATTCGACCGGAGCGTTGTTTGCCGCTTATGAAGAATTCTGCAGCCTGAAGGGTCGCGGAACCGGCGGATGGACCGGCTTTAAAGAATGGGCGATAGATCATTTTCGCCCGTATTACTACTACGTAATGATAAAAGCTCCGGAGAAGTTAACTTTGTCCATTGGAAAAGAAGAAGAGATATCTCTGATGGTGACGAACGGGTCATACCGGCCGATTCCATTTGCAGACCCTGATAAAAGGTTTACCGTTGCAGCCTTTCTGGGCTCAAGCGTTGAAGACAAGCCTGATCGTGAATTGGGGCCGCGCGTTTCCATATCTCACCGCAATCTGATGCCCGGAGAGTCCGTTCAAGTCATCTTCAGAATATCTCCATTTCAGACACGCGGCCGATATCATGTCGGGTTTGACCTTATCGAAGAAGACCGGACATGGTTCGCCCGGCAAGGTTCGCCCATATCCCGATGTGACCTGACGATCAATTGACAGATAAAAAATACCGGCAGCATTACGGAAAACGGATTAATGGAGGAGCTGGTGATAGAGGCTCTCAACATGGAATGCCTCTTCCTCAATTTGCGGCGGGCGGACGATATTATCTCTCAACCGGGAAATGATTGACGGGTCCTTGCTGATTTTGGAAATGATTTCTGTCAGCGTTGCCGGCGCATATATCGGGAAAATGAATCCGTTAACGCCATGGTTGAGATATTCATACGAACTTCCAACAATATCCGAGGCGATTACCGGGATACCGTATGCCAGGCTTTCAATCACCACGAGACCGAAGCTTTCGAGGGTCGATGAAGGAACAACCATCATATCGATGCCGTTCATGACCTTCCAGAGGTCGTGATGATCATATCTGCCCATCAGGTGAATCCGTCCATCCGATTTCGTTAATTCTTTGATAATGATATCGAAATCGGGCTCCCATAATGTATTGCCGAA
>JBFMEI010000333.1:0-2879 GCA_040753295.1 Thermodesulfobacteriota bacterium
GTAACGGCTGAAGGGTTTATCAGGGATCGGAAATCATACTGGTTTGAGACCAGAGAATGGGAAAACCTGATCCAATAACATGAAGACCGGGGGGAAATTTAAACGATCGGATATCCTCATCGTCATTCTTATGGTTCTGATCCTGGTTTTGATTTTTTATCGAATTCGATCAGGACTCCATTACCGCTGGAGCTGGGCATCCATTCCCCAATATCTGATCCGGTATGATCCCCAGGCCCTGAAGTGGGTCCCCAACCTCCTGGCTGAAGGATTATTCAATACGATCCGGTTGAGTTTCTGGGCGACGATTCTGGCTTCGGTGATCGGTGGAATCATGGGGCTCTTCCGGGTAAGCTCAGGACTTTTAAACCGTCTGATAGGAAGTCTCTATGTCCACTCCATCCGAAATATCCCTCCACTGGTACTCATTTTCATATTCTATTATTTTCTGGGCAGCCAGATTCTCTCCCTGATCCGGTTTGACGAAATGGTCCTTCATACCGGGGAGGGAGCAAGAAGAATTTTAAGCATCCTTTTTGCCCCACCTTCACTGCTCCCGGTGTTTGCTTCAGGAGTGATTGCTCTGGCGGTTTTCGAGGGTTCCTATATCGCTGAAATTGTCAGGGGAGGGATTCAATCCATTCACTTCGGACAATGGGAAGCCTCATCCGCCCTGGGATTAAACCGCCGGCAGCAGCTCCGTCATGTGATTCTCCCCCAGGCCGCTCACCGGATCCTCCCCCCCCTGGCCGGTCAGTTCATCTCAACCCTCAAGGATTCGGCGATTGTGTCTGTTGTATCGATACAGGAGCTCACCTTTCAGGGACTGGAATTGATGGCATCCACGTATTTGACTTTTGAAATATGGATCACCATTGCGGTCATGTATCTGTCTCTTTCCCTGATCTGTTCAGCACTGGTGAGCCGGATTGAAAATCGAATGCGGAGAGCAGTGGCCGGGTGACCGATCCGGATGAAAAAGGATCGGGCATTCTTTCAGAGAAGCCCCATGGTTTTCATTTTCGAAATCACCACCTCTTCCAGAATCGGAGCCCCGTGATCCTTGTATTCATAGCGTACCCGAACCGTCGGTCTGTCGATGGAAAGGATCTTCGGGAGATGAATCGGCGTGGCAAAGAGGACCAGATCGCAAGGAGTCCGGTGTATGGTATCGGCCAGATCCCTGATCTGATCCGCACTGTATCCCATGGCCGGCAGAACCGGACCGATATGAGGATACTTGATAAACACCTCTTGAATGCTCCCGACCGCATATGGCCTCGGGTCGACGATCGATCGGGCATTGTTTCGCTTTGCTGCGATAAATCCGGCGCCATACCCCATCCCTCCGTGAGTCAGGGTGGGACCGTCTTCCACAACCAGAACCCGTTTATTGATAATTTCAGAGTGAAGAGGAATAAGGATCGCGGATTCGGCCATGACAATGGTTGCTTTCGGAGCATAGGTTAAAATATTCTGTTTGACCTCGAGAATCTGTTTGTCAGGAGCCGTATCCACTTTGTTGATCACGGCAATATCCGCCATGATCATGTTCGTTTCTCCGGGATAATAACGGCGTTCATGCCCGGCCCGGTGAGGATCGAATAAAACAATATGCACGTCCGGTTTATAAAAGGGCGTGTCGTTATTTCCGCCGTCCCAGATCAGGATATCTCCTTCTGCTTCCGCCTTTTTCAAGATCTCCGTGTAGTCGACCCCGGCATAAACCACAATCCCCATATCGATCAGGGGTTCGTACTCTTCCCGCTCTTCGATGGTGCAGTCGTGAATTTCAAAATCCGGATAAGAAGAAAAACGTTGTACCGCCTGTCTGACCAGATTCCCGTAAGGCATGGGATGGCGAACCACGACGACCCGTTTTCCTTGATTTTTCAATATCCGTGAAACCTTACGCGTGGTCTGCGATTTTCCGCTTCCGGTTCTGACCGCACATACGGAAACCACCGGCTTTTTTGATGTCAGCATGGTATAGGTGGCTCCGATAAGCACAAAATCCGCACCGGCCGCCATGACGGCGGATGCCCGGTGCATCACCTCCTCATGGGAAACATCGCTGTATGAGAACGCAACCAGATCAACGGCATGAGCGCGAATAAGCTCAACAAGCTTTTCCTCCGGATAGATGGGGATACCTGCCGGATATCGATCACCCGAAAGCTCAGCCGGGTATCTTCGGTTTTCAATATGAGGGATCTGAGTCGCCGTGAACGCAACGACCTCATATCTTGGATTGTTTTTGAAATAGACCGCAAAATTATGAAAATCCCTGCCTGCGGCCCCCATGATGAGAACTCGTTCGATCATCTCTATTTCCCTAGTAGCGGCCCTTGCATTATTTTCATTCGATATGGTATTACCTGAATCCTGCATGAAAATTTATGAGAAGCAGAGTTGAAATATAATACAAAAGGATTTGGAGCCAATTTAGCACAACACCAATAATACCCAAAAGGTAAAAATGGATGAATTTCATTTATTCTCATAAATTTTCACCCTGCGGGCGCGCTTGGGGCTTCCGGCTGCTGCGTTATTAAAGGTTTGCAATAGTAGACTATGGCTGCACCCTTAAATGTCTTGCAGCTGAAAACCGCAAACGCGTGCAAGATTCAGGTATTGAACCTTACCATTTACACCTAAATTGCGTGCCGAGACAAGGCCTGATGCCTCTTCAAGTCAACGAAATTTTTTACAGCATTCAGGGTGAATCGACATTCAGCGGATTCCCGTGTGCATTCATCAGGCTTACCGGCTGCAATCTCAGATGTGCCTACTGCGATACTCCTTATGCCTATGAAGCAGGGAATCCGATAGAGATTCCGAGCATTTTAAACCGGATCCGCCCGTATGACACCACCCTC
>JBFMEI010000334.1:0-2837 GCA_040753295.1 Thermodesulfobacteriota bacterium
CTTTTCATATCTCGGATATGAGCCGGGAGATTTCCCGGTCTCCGAAGATTCCGCCCGGACGTCTCTGGCGCTTCCGATTTTTCCTGAACTCACTGAAGATCAGATCTATTACGTGGTCGAAAAGATCAAGGAGTTCTATTTCCGGAGCGTGACCTGAATTATTTCCGGGGATGGAAACGGTCATGGATCTGTTTGAGATACTCCCTGGCCACGTGGGTATAAATCTGAGTCGTCGAGATGTCGGCATGACCCAGCATGGTTTGAACCGATCTTAAATCAGCCCCTCTTTCCAGGAGATGACTGGCAAATGAGTGTCTGAATGTATGAGGTTTAACGGGCTTGGTGATTCCGGAACGGCGTGCATGCCGTTTCAGTATTTTCCAAAATCCCTGACGGGTTAAGGGGTTGCCGTTGGGACCGAGAAACAGGAAGCTGCTGGTGCGATGTTTCAGAAGACGGGGCCTGCCGGATTTTAAATAAAGATCGATTTTATCTTTGGCATATGTCCCGATCGGGATGATCCGTTCTTTGGTACCTTTACCGAGGACCCGAACAAAACCGACTTCGGTGTTGATGTCCGTGAGGCGAAGATGAACCAGTTCGGAAACCCTTAATCCTGCGGCATAAAGAAGTTCGACCATGGCGGAATCTCGCATGCCGGGGGGTTTGTTCGTATCCGGGGTATCCAGGATTTTTTTGACTTCCGGGTAGGAAAGGACATCCGGAAGCGTTAACATTCCTTTGGGGAGGTCCACCACCCTCGAAGGATCATTCAGGATGACTTTTTCTTCCACTAAAAAACGGTAGAATCCTCTCAATGCCACCAGATGCCGGGCCCTGGATCTTGAGGAGAGACCCTGATTTTTTAAAAAGATGAGGTGCTTCAGGAGAATAGTGGTATCGGCTTCCGCAATACTTTGAATTTTATTTTGATTTAAAAAATCCAGAAATCGTGTCAAATCCTGACTGTAGGAATCAATGGTCCTGGGGGAAAGCCCTTTTTCGATGAGACAATAATTGAGATACTCATCCACCAGTTGATCAAGAGTGGTCATCGTTCTGCTGCGCTATTCGATGGAATCAACAGGTCACCGGCGAATCGAAAATATCGAGACGGTTCAACACTTCGGCCCCGTCCCTGCGGACGACAACGATGTTCTCAATCCGGATGCCGCCCTTCCCGGGGATGTAGACTCCGGGCTCGACGGTTACGACCATTCCGGGTAATAGGATTCCATCCGTTACCGGGCTGAGCCGGGGGGCTTCATGGATTGCCAGTCCAAGACCATGCCCTAGTCCATGGCCGAACCGGTCCTTGAGCCCTCTTCTGGCGATGTGGGAGCGTGCGATCCGGTCCACAGATTTGGAACTGACTCCGGCACGAATGGCGTCTATGGCCTTTTGCTGGGCGTCTTTTACGATGGTAAAGATTTTTTTAAATGCCGGATCGGGTTTTCCGAAAAAGAGGGTCCTGCTGATATCAGAGCAATACCCGTTGACTTTTGCCCCCCAGTCAAAGAGAACCGGTTCCTTAGGTTTAAAAGCCCGATTCCCGGGAATTGCGTGGGGGAGGGCGCTGTTGGGTCCTGAGGCGACAATGACCGGAAAGGAAAGTTCATCAGCCCCGGATTGCCGCATTCTTTTTTCAAGCGCCCATGCGGCTTCCGCTTCAGTGAGTCCGGGTCGAAGAAAGCCGAGAAGATCTGAAAATGCCGACTCGGTGACTGAAAGGGATTTTCGAATGGCTTCGATTTCCGCATTCGATTTGACAGCCCTTTGTTTTTCAACCAGATCTTCAACCGGGATCAATTCGATTTTCAATTTCTTTGATTTGAGGGCATCCGCGATTCTGCCGTATTCCCTGACAGAGATCCGGATGCTCTCAAATCCGATCCGTCTGCTTCCAAGAATCCGGGCAATATCCGGCATTGATTTATAAAGCCCCTCCTTATAGCAATACACCTCAAACTCGGAAGCTTCTGAAGCAGCCTGGGTTTCATACCGGGAGTCTGTGGCCAGTAAGAGCATCTGGTGAGTGATGAAGAGAGTTCCTGCCGACTCGTCGAATTGGGTGTCCCTTCCGGTAAATCCGCTCAAATACCGTCGATTTTCATCATTTGAAATCATGAGGGTATCGATTTGAAGACGTTCCATCTCCCTTCTGAGGATGCGGATCCGTTTCAGGATTGGTGTGGAAAATTGAGTTTGTTTCATAACGGTATCAGAGCCGGTCCAAATACCGGGAGAAGCGGTTGGGTATTTTGGCCATGGAAGCGGCATCCGGATATCGGGCCATTTCAGAGGAGCATCGACTGATCCGCCGGTGAAGCGGAGGATGGGTTGAAAACCATGCCCCTTTTTTTTCAGATCCCTCCTCCTTTTTTTTCAGCATTTCAAGGACGGAAATGATTCCCGAAGGATCATAGCCGGTCCGATAAGCGATTTTCATGCCGGATAAGTCCGCTTCGAACTCCATTTGCTGATCAAGCCCTTTATCAAACAGAATCGTCTCGAGAGAATCGATCATTTCGGAATACTCTTTTTTCTTTTTTTCCTTGGCGGTTGCGACGGTGATCTGTCCGATCCCTTCCAGGAACTTGGATCGCTGAATCGATTTGAGCGCATGCTTATGCCCGACATGAGCGATTTCATGGGAAAGGACTGCAGCGAAATGCGATTCATCCCGCATCCCTTTAATCAGCGCGGATGTAATGAAGATAACTCCTCCGGGACAGGCAAAGGCATTGAAGAGGGAGCTTTGAACCGCCACGAAAAAATAGGGGATATTCGGACGATCCGAATTCCTTGAAAGGGCATTTCCCAGAAGGCTGATATAA
>JBFMEI010000335.1:0-2834 GCA_040753295.1 Thermodesulfobacteriota bacterium
CACAAATACAATTCCGTCATTTGGACGTTTTTGCATGGCACCGGTCGGGCAGGCTGCCACACACCATGGGTTTTCACAGTGAAAGCAGGGCATGAAAACATAAGATGCTTTCGGAACTCCACCTGTCATTTTCGGCGGAACATGAATGATCTGGCACGGTTTTGGTCCTACCGGAAGGGATTTGTTGCTTTTGCAGACGATTTCACAAGAATGGCATCCAATGCAGTTTTTAAGGTCCTGAAAAAGATAGTATCGGCTCATTTAAATCCTCCAGAATTAAACCGGTTTTACGGTCACGATCGTATGATGCAGGGCAGGGCTTCCACCGATGGTGTCGGATATGTTCTGTTCCAAAAGCGCATCAGAAAGCCCTTTGTTGAATGAACGGGCGGAGAGCATGGCTTCATGGCCGAACCCATGCAGCATGAACACTGCATCCGGATGGATCAGATCGGTTACAAATGCTTTAACCGTCCCGGATCCCTGGCCGGATGAAACGGAAACGATCGCACCTGGTTTAATTCCCAAATCAGATGCGCGTTTGGAGTGAATCCAGAGGAGATTTTCAGAGGTCAGTTCATTCAGATATGGGTTATTCTGAGTGGAAACATGGGTGTGGAGAGCATTCCGGCCGGTGATAAGCCGGAATTGGCTTTTGCTCTGAACAGGTATGGATTCATAAGGAGGAAACGAAGCAAAGCCGGCGTTTTCCAGCAATGATGAGCGGAATTCGATCTTCTTTGACGGGGTCTTAAATTTAAGACCGTCTTTTCGATCCCAAAGAATCTGCTTGTCGGTATATGCGACAAATCCTTTTTTATCAAAATCCGATAATTGGAATCCTGTTCCTTCGAGCTGCCATTTGACCAGATCTTCCATGTTTTTATAAGGAAAATATTTTCCAATCCCGATTCTCTCGCCGATCTCCTTCAGGATCATCGCTCCTTCACGGGTATCATAACGGGGTGAAACAGCCTGTTTCCGGAGAAACATCTGGGGTTTCTGGCCGTTAGCCTGCTGGACACAATCCATTCGTTCAAGGTATGTGGATTCCGGAAGAACAACATCCGAATACCATGAGATGTCGCTCCAGTTGATGTCGATGGAAACAATGAGATCCAACTTATCAAAGGCTTTTTTGGTGAGATTCGTATCTGGAATCGACATGAGAGGATCAAATCGGAATGCAATGAATGCCTTAATCGGATAAGGGTCTTCATTCAATATGGCATAAGGGAGCATCTGCCCCACTCCATGGTCGGGATCAGGGAGCGGGAACTCTTTTGTTCCGACTTTATCGAATCGAGGCACTTTAATTTCCGGAAATTTCTGCTCTGTCAATTTTCTGGCCGGTTTGGCTCCAAGTTCCCCCGGTCCTTTTTTGAAAAAAAATCCTCCCTTGGCCTCTATGCTTCCCATAAGCCCGTTCAAGATCATGATCGAGCGTCTCATGTAGGTTTCATTTGTATGATTGGCACCCCGATATCCAAAATGAAAAACAACCGCCGGTTTGTCTTTGCTTATTTCCCGGGCCAGAGTTACGATTTCAGAAGAGGGGATTCCTGTTTCAGCTTGAGCCCATTCAGGTGTATATTCCTGGACAAAATCCTGAAGGTCATTCAACCCAAAAACCCATTTTTCAACATAAGCGGCATCATAAAGCCGTTCTTTGAGAATGACATGAATCAACGCGTAATTTAAAGCCAAATCGGTTCCAGGACGGATCATCCAGTACCGATCCGCTTTGGTTGCGGTGACGGTCACCCGGGGATCGATGTAGGTGATTTTGGCTCCTGCATTCACCGCTTCGAGAAGGGAGTTGACTTCTTTAACGGAAATCGCTTCGTAAATATTTCTTCCATATAAAACAATATGTCGCGTGTTCTTATAGTCGATACCCATCTGAGCGTCGGTATAACCGAACAGAGACCGGCAAGCCGTATTGACGGAACCTTTGCAAAGGGCGTCATGGGTAAAATGATTGGGAGAGCCGAGGCCTTTGAGAAAGGTTTTGCTCACATGGGTGGCCAGTTGGGTCCGTTCGCCTAGAACCAAACTATGCCCTCCATGGCGGTCAATGATTTCCTTGAGTTTATCGGATACATAATTGAGTGCTTCATCCCAGCTTGCCTTTCTCCACTGACCGGATCCACGCTCACCGGATCTGATCATCGGCGACTGGAGTCTCTGGGAATCATATAACATTGAGATTCCGGCGGATCCCCGGGGACAAAGACTCCCCTCGATTCCGGGGACATGCGGATTCCCTTCGATAAACTGCACATGCCCGTCTTTTACCGTGACCTTGATCGGACAGCGTACGGAACACATGAAGCAGAGACTATAAATCGTTTTTTCCATAACCAGCTTGACCTCCATCCAATTCAATTATTTTTTTGATATCGATAATAAATGATTGAACGTCATGAAAGCAAATAGCGTGCCCAAGGAATTATTTTTTATTGTTAATTTCGGATTGGGATTCAATTCATTGATCTTGCCCGGGAATTTTAATTGATTTTTCAAAAGCGCTCCGGATATTTAATTGAAATGGTGATCCATGAATACGAATTGCAGACGGGCGTTTTAGAAAAACAGATCAACTGCAAGAAAAATATTGCACTCAAACAGCAAACCCTTTATACAGACATTCATGAAAAAACCGGATTTCAAGCAATAGTGCTTATCACTTAAAAACCTAAAACCTCAATTTAGGTAAAACCTAAATTGAGCGATTGTTGAGGTTGCAGAAGATGCAAGAAAGAGGGTGCCGGGCAATACTGGAGTATGCCCGGTGCCCGATGACGCCGCAGGTTCGGCAAAATCGGCAATCC
>JBFMEI010000336.1:0-2825 GCA_040753295.1 Thermodesulfobacteriota bacterium
AAAAGCTGGATTCCGGTTGTGATTAAAAATACAGCCAGAAGGGGAAATACGGTGTTCGAAAGATCCTGTCCGTGGAGAAATAGGATAAAAGTGTATAAAGAGATCAGAAGCCCCAGGAGAAGAATGAACAACCCACCTCCTCCCAGAAGATGAAGCGGGCGAACGGCGTATTTATTCCAGAACCAGACTGAAATGATATCGACAAATCCTTTAACGGTTCTTTTCCAGTTGTATTTCGTTTCACCGGCTATCCTCGGTCGATGATTCACCGGGATCTCACCGATTTTAAATCCTTTGATTTTAAGAATGGCAGGAATAAACCGGTGCATCTCCCCATACAGGCTAATATGTTCAAAACATTTCCTCTTGAAAACTTTCAGGGAACAGCCGCTGTCATGGATTTCATCTTTTAAAAGAATTTTTCTTAACGCATTGGCTCCCCTTGATGCAAACCGTTTGGATGCTTTATCCATCCGGTGATCGCGCCATCCTGAAACCACATCAAGGCCGTTGTCTTCAAGATGCCGGATCAGGTTTGGAATATCTTTAGGATCATTCTGAAGATCTCCATCCATGGTGATGATATAGTCATTTTTAGCATATTTGATTCCGGCATCCATGGCTGCGGTCTGTCCGAAATTTTTTCTCATGACAATAATCTTAACCGGAGAGAGTCGCTTCAATATTTCATCGGTTCCGTCCGTTGAACCGTCATCAATGAAGATGATTTCATACTCATATCCCTCTTTCTCACAGACGTCGACGATCTCCCGGTGAACCTGCTCAACGTTTTTGAATTCGTTGAAAACCGGTATGACAATGGATAGTTTCTTCATATGCCGGCTGACGCCCTCATGGTGCGGGTTAACGCATTGATTTTCGGAAATTTAAGAAAAAGCACCGAAATCAGGATAATACAAACAAATGAGACAACGGATCCTGTAAACAGATATGGAGGAGTAAACCTCAATTCGATATGATGATCTCCTTTCGATACCGGAAACCCCATAAACCCGATATTGATCAATTTCGGTTTTTCTTCTTTTCCGTCGACAACCGCCTTCCAGCCTTTATCAAAAGGAATCGCAAAAAAGAGGATCCCGTCTTTTTCAAGGTGAATATTTCCGATAATATGATCTTCCTTAAAAAATGTCACGGCAAAGGATTCCGGGCGCAAATCGTCCTGAAATTGATCCTCCTTCTCCATTTCGCGGTCTGAAAAAGCAGCCTTCTCGAACCCTTCAATTACTTCATTCGATACTGCGTATTTTAAAATGGCTTTTTCTTTTGACTCCATCGGAAGCACTTCAAAATCGGCTCTCGGAATGAACCGGTGATAGATCAATCCAAGGGGTCGAAACTTCTGATTTTGAAAAATAAGCACATTTCCAAAAGTTCGAACATGATCGAATCCCAACGGTTTATCCTCAGGATTCCGGGAGAGGTAGTATTTGACGCACAAGAGCTCCTGAAGCTGATGCCGTTTGGATAATCCGTAGCGATACGATGCAATTCTCGGTGATTGGGTGGAAATTCTCATGGACCGGTGGAAGTCGACCACTCCCATGGAGGAGAATCCATAATACGCGCTGGTTCCGTAATAACCTTGGACTACCGCATCATTCAAATAAACCGAAGTGTATCCTTTTTCAACCCGGAAAAACGATTGATCCGAATTCCGGATAAATTCAAGGGCATCCATGGTATCCTGATCAAAATAAAGCTCTTTTTTTTCGATAAATTCCGATGTCAGCGCACCACTGCTCCGTGAGATGGTAATATGCGCAAAGAGAGTCAATTCCACAATCACCGCAGCGACCAGCGCATATTTTACATATTCACGGATTTTAAGAAAAGAAAAAAGAATAAATAGGATGCCGTATCCGAGAATAAACCATCCCACATATCGGAGAACTTCGCCGTCTATCATCATCTCCTTTATCGTCCACCCCATGATCCATATCCCTGAAAAAAATGCAAAAGGGATGAACAGGAATCCGGATCGGTTCGGATCTTCTTTGAAAAATCTGTTCAGAGAATATGCCGCCATTATAATCAGCATCATGGAATGGTACATGATCGTATGCTTGCTGGTTCCGCTTGCAAATGCATTTCCGATCACCCTTACATACGGAAAAAGAAAATAGAGGATACAGCTTCCCATCAGAAAAGAAAACGCGATCTTCTCCCGTCGGTTTCCCTGAAAAAAGACCAGGGGAGCGGTAAAAAGGGTAAGGAGTCCGCAATAGGCAGCCGGAGCCTCCAGGTAATTGGAAACCCCTTTAAATCGTTCATAAGATCCCAGGATATCATTGGAAAAAAATCTGAGGAGAAATGTCCGGATGCTTGATGGATCCGAGATTCTCAAGGCATCCATCATCCACTGAATCAACGTAAATTTATGGATGGATTCTCCACCTCTTGCCGAGCTTACGGCCTGATACAATTCAGGAAGAATGTAAAACGCTCCCAGACCGATTCCGAGGGCATAGAGCCCATAAAATTTCAGAAAAAAGAATATTCCCTCTTTGAATTTAAACCCCTTTTCATAAAGAATCCGAAACAGTCCGTAAAAGCCCAGAAAAAAAGCAAACTGATATATCTGCAACACTCCTTTGATACATGCCAGTCCAACGGCGAGAACCATGAGGATCCACTTTTCTTCCTGAAACCATCTTTCAAAAAGAAAAAGCATGAGTCCTGCAAAAACCGCATAATTGAGATAATGATACCAGTGGCTGTTCAATGTCATGTATCCGGAAAAGGAAAAAAGGAGAGAACCGATGACTGCCGCATGGAATCTGATGTTGATTTTCCGGAGAAAT
>JBFMEI010000337.1:0-2824 GCA_040753295.1 Thermodesulfobacteriota bacterium
TGATGACTGGGTTCCCAGTCCCAACGTTTTCGGGAAAGGGGCGATCAGCGGGACTTCAGGCCCGGCAGTAAAACCGATCGGGTTGAATTTTATCGCCACAATGGCCAAATCAGGGGAATTAATGCTTCCTCTTTCAGGAATCGGCGGGATCGAAACCTGGATTGATGCTCTCGAGTATCTGCTGGCTGGAGCGACTACAGTTCAGGTGACAACCGGGATAATGCATTACGGGTATCGGATAGTCGAGGATATGATCGAAGGGCTTTCGGACTATATGTCCTTGCGGGGAATTTCCGGAATGGATGAACTGATCGGAAAGGCACTCCCGAATTTACATGAAACCGACGAATTCGATCTCAACCGTCAGGGGATCGCCTCATATAATCTGGATCTTTGCATCGGATGCGGTCAGTGCGTAATTGTCTGCAATGATGCCGGAGGCCAGGCATTGGAATGGAATCGTAAAAAACGGCGCCCGCGTCTGGTTGAAGATAAATGCCTAAGCTGCATGCTGTGTCGGTTTGTCTGTCCGGTTCCCGGACTCATCGGTTTTAAAGAGATGCCTCTGGGATGGAAGCGGAGAGAAACCTCGGTAAAAGATATGACGATGGAATCCGATTTAAAACTGAAGCCGTTTATAAAGGAGGGGCCAAATGAGTGTACTTCTTAAAGGAGGGTCTATTGTCACCAGTACCGGCCGGTATATTGCCGATATTTTTTGCGAGAAAGATAAAATTAAGGCTATTGGAACGGAACTTGATAAAAAAGCCGACGAAATTGTCGACTGCCGGGGAAAATATATTTTGCCTGGAGCCATTGATCCCCACACCCATCTGGCCATGCCGTTCATGGGGACTTATTCCCAGGACGATTTTGAAACCGGAACGATTGCGGCGGCCTGCGGAGGTGTCACCTCTCTGGTTGACTTTGATCTTCAGATGAAAGGAGAGTCACTTCTGGATGCCATTGAACGTCAGAAAGGAATTGCAGAAGGAAAAGCCTGCATCGATTATTCTTTTCACCCGGCCGTAATGGATCCGCGGCCCGAAGTGATCGAAGAAGTGAAAAAAGCCTGCCGGGAATACGGAACACCGAGCTTTAAAATTTTTATGGTCTATGACTTTCGGGTCGATGACGGGACGATGATCAAGCTTCTCGAAGAAACCAAAAAGTGGGGAGGACTGGTTCAGGTTCATGCTGAAAACTATTTCATTATCCAGCATATGAACGAGATGCTCGCCCGGGAGAAAAAGCTTGCCCCATATTACCATGCGGTCAGCCGGCCGAACATTGCGGAAGAAGAGGCTGTTTATCGTGCATCAAAGATGGTGGAATTGACCGGAAGTCGAATTTACATCGTGCATCTTTCCTCAAAGGAAGGATTGTGGAAAGTAAAAGAAGCCCGGGACAGAGGCGTGCAGGTCTATGCTGAAACATGCCCGCAGTACCTGGTACTGGATGAATCCCGATATAAGGAACCCCGATGGAACGGTGCTAAATATGTCATGAGCCCCCCGCTTCGGACCCGGGAGAGCAATGACGCTCTCTGGGAAGGGCTTCGGGGCGGAGACCTTCAGGTGGTGGCTACAGATCACTGCCCGTTTGATTTTAAAGGGAAGAAAGATATGTTCGGAAAAGACGACTACAGAAAAATTCCCAACGGCGCTCCGGGAATTGAAACGCTTCTGATGGTGGTCCATTCCGAAGGGGTGGTCAAGGGGAGGATTACCCTGGAACGCATGGTGGAGGTCCTCTCCACAGGAACCGCACGCATGTTCGGACTTAAAGACAAAGGGGAAGTCGCTGTTGGAAAAGATGCGGATATCGTGGTTTTTGATCCGAAAAAGGAATTTACGATTACCTCAAAAAAACTCCATATGAATGTGGACTATACTCCCTATGAAGGAATGAAGATCACCGGGATGCCGATCATGGTCTATTCAAGAGGGGAAAAGGTATCTCAGTGGAATAAGGACCGCATGCAGTTCACAGGAACTTTGGGAAGAGGAAAATTCATAAAGCGGGAACCGTTTCACTCTTTTTAATCGTTTCATTCTCTTTTTTTCAGGATCCCATAGGGAAGGAGAAACGGAACCTGCCTCCGGTAGGCCAGATATTTACCACCGAAAAGGCGGATCATCCGTTTTTCTTCCTGGAGGGCCATGAAGATCACAATAACCGTAAGAAGCAGGTTATAAAAGAGCGTTAGAATAAAAGGTTTGCTCAGAATCAGTCCCCAGGAGGCAAACAACCATCCGCTGTACATGGGGTGTCTGCAAAAAGTATAGATTCCTGAGAAAATAAAGAGCTTGGGATTCTCCTGGAGTCCGAAGAACTGGAGGATCCGTCCGGCCACGGCGACCTGCCGCAATGCTGATCCGGCCATCCAGATGGCGATCAATGAAGGGATGATCGCCGGTATACCGCGCAATGGATAAAACAGGGGAGGGGTGTCCTGGGCCAATCTGAAAAGAAGAAGGATGGATATCATCAGGAGACCCAGTGAAATGAATGCGCGGATTCCCACATAGATGCGATTCGAGGTCCGAGTTAGATTTAAAGTCCTGGATCGGAACGTCTCATCGGCACTGATGATATGGAAAGCCCCGAAGCCGATCAGAGATAGAAGAACAGCCAGGTAGGAAATCATGACGGTCTCGATGATCGACTTGACGAGGATTCTGATGCAAGCCGGAAAGAGAGGATCCTCCCTCTCTTTCCGGGTAATTCGGCAGATGTCCCCTTGGAATTAATTGGGGACTTCTGAATGGTGCGCACCATACCAGATCTTATAAAGTACATAATAGGCGACATAACCGATGAT
>JBFMEI010000338.1:0-2820 GCA_040753295.1 Thermodesulfobacteriota bacterium
CTACTTCCCGCTTCGGCACTCCCGAAGAGCTGAAGGCGCTGGTCGATGCCGCGCATGGAGAAGGTCTTCGGGTCATCATCGATCTGGTCCATTCCCATGCTTCTCCGAATGAAGTGGAGGGGCTGAGTCGGTTTGACGGAACTTACTGCCAGTACTTTCATGACGGGTCTCGGGGATATCACAGTGCGTGGGGGTCCCGCCTTTTTGACTACGCAAAACCTCAGGTTCTACATTTCCTCCTCTCGAACTGCCGGTACTGGCTGGATGAATATCATTTGGACGGATTCCGTTTCGACGGAGTCACCAGCATGCTCTATCTGCATCATGGGCTTGGAAAATGCTTTACCTCATATGAGGACTACTTTGATGAAAGCGTGGATGAGGATGCGCTGATCTACTTGACTCTGGCAAACGAATTGATTCATTCCCTGAAGCCCAACGCCGTAACGATTGCTGAAGATGTCAGCGGAATGCCGGGACTGGCGGTATCGATTCCTGAAGGAGGGACGGGTTTTGATTATCGTTTTGCCATGGGGGTGCCGGATTTGTGGATTCGATTGACAAAGGATATTCGCGATGAGGAATGGCCTGTCGGGCATCTCTGGCATGAGCTGAACAATCGGAGAAAAGACGAAAAAACCATCAGTTATGCCGAATCCCATGATCAGGCCCTGGTCGGAGACCAGACGCTCATGTTCAGGCTTGCCGGGGGTGCCATGTACGGACACATGTCGGTTACCGATGACAATCTCATCATTGATCGGGCCATGGCACTCCATAAAATGATTCGATTGATCACGCTCTCGACTGCCGGCTTCGGATATTTGAATTTTATGGGGAACGAGTTCGGGCATCCGGAATGGATCGATTTTCCCCGGGAAGGGAACGCCTGGTCTTTTCATTACGCCCGGAGGCAGTGGAGTCTGCTTGATAATCCGAATCTTAAATACCGGCTTCTTGCACGTTTTGATCGAGACATGATCGACCTGGCGAAACGATTTCATCTTTTTGAGCAGAAGGACACGCTGCTGCTGAAAGAACATTTTTCGGATAAGGTGATTATTTTTTCCAGGGGGGATCTGATCTTTGCATTTAATTTTCATCCCACGGCATCCTTCTATGATTACCGATTTGAGGCGCTTCCATATTCCTATCGAATGATCATGAATACGGATGAACCGAGATACGGCGGGCATGGAAGACTCGCTGACGGGCAAAGGCATATCCCTTTACCGGAGACCGACGGAGAAGGTTTGATATACAGACTCAGCGTTTACCTCCCAAACCGAACCGGTCTGATCCTGAAAAAGGAATAGGACAACTCCCGTGCAGAATCCCATGATCGGCATCAAAGGAGCCGGTGAAATGGCAAGCGCCGTGGCATGGCGATTGTTCATGGCCAATTTTCGGAAACTGTTCATGATGGAGATCGGGCTGCCGACCGCCATCCGAAGAGCGGTGTCATTCTCTGAAGCCTTGTTTGAGAAGGAAAAAACCGTTGAAGGAGTCACGGCCGTTGCTCTTGATCGAATTGAAGAAATCCGGAACATCTGGGAAAGAAACGCCATTCCGATTTTCATTGATCCCGGTTGGGAGATTGTTCGAAAGATAAGTCCGGAGATTCTGGTGGATGCCATATTGGCCAAAAAAAATTTGGGAACCCGGATCGAGGATGCCCCTCTCGTTATCGGTCTGGGTCCGGGATTTACCGCCGGAATCGATGTCCATATGGTGATTGAAACCCATCGTGGTCATGGCCTGGGGAGGGTCATCACCGCCGGGAGCGCTCAGCCGGACACGGGGATTCCGGGAAGGGTCGACGGATATACTTCTGAGAGAGTAATTCGAGCACCGGCAGATGGGATTTTTCGGTCGGATCGACAGATCGGAGATTTCATCAAACCGGGAGAGATCATCGGTGCGGTTTCAGGGATACCTCTTTGTGCTTCCATCGGGGGCGTAATCCGGGGGCTCATCCGGCCGGAAACCATTGTCTCTGCCCGGATGAAAATCGGGGATATCGATCCCGGAAACAATCCGGGATTCTGCCATACCATTTCCGATAAGGCCAGATCGATTTCGGGATCTGTTCTGGAAGGGGTTCTTCGGGTCTTTCATGAACCATCCCTGTTGTGAAAAAAAAACGGTCTCGTTTCGAGAAGCCCTCATGCTGAAAACCGGAGGGATCATCAGCATTGTCGGGGCTGGAGGAAAGACATCTCTCATGCATTTCCTCTCAAGAGAGCTTTCAAAATGGTGCGGACCGGTTCTGGCCACAACCACGACAAAGGTCAAGGTTCCAGACCCGGGAGTCTTTTCAAAGATCTTTATTTCTTCATCTATTGAAACCATGATCCGGGAAATGAACAAATCCGGTCCAAGAATTGTCTCGCCTCACTTTGCAGCTTCCGGAGAGATCCCGGACCGGAAGAAAATGACCGGTCTTTCCCCGGAAATCATCGAACAGCTTCGAGATAAAACCCCCTACCGGTGGATTATTGTCGAAGCGGACGGCGCCTCTCAAAAATCACTTAAAGCGCCCGCCTCTCATGAGCCGGTTATTCCGGATGCGTCAAAATGGGTTGTGGCAGTGGCAGGGCTTGACGGGATCGGAAAACCCCTTACGGATGAGTGGGTCTTCAGGGCGGCCCTATTCTCACGATTGACGGATTTGAAAATGGGGCATGACATCACCGAAAAATCGCTTGCAAAGGCACTGGTTCATCCGGAAGGTGTCCTGAAAGGATCTCCTGCAGACTCCCGACGGATCGTATTTCTCAATAAAGCCGATGACGGCACGGGTGTCGATACCGGCAGAAA
>JBFMEI010000339.1:0-2814 GCA_040753295.1 Thermodesulfobacteriota bacterium
TTCAGGATCCGGAAAATCGACGCTCCTCAACATCATCGGGCTTCTGGACCGGCCCACCCGGGGAATCTATCGTCTGGACGGAATTGATACCACGGAGCTTGAGGAGACCGAACAGGCCATGGTGCGACGGAATAAAATCGGGTTTGTCTTTCAATTTTTTCATCTGATTCCGCGCCTGACTGCAGCCGAAAATATCGAATTGCCGCTGATTCTGGCCGGATTCGATGTCCGGGAGAGAAAGATCCGTCTTGCCGAAGCCCTCTCTTCCCTGGGACTCGGTGACCGGGCCCATCATCGGCCGGACCAGCTCTCAGGCGGGCAGAGGCAGCGGACCGCCATTGCCCGGGCCATGGTGATGCACCCGAAAATCATTCTGGCCGACGAACCGACCGGGAATCTGGATCGGGCTTCGGGAAATGAAGTGATCAAAATCCTCGAACACCTCAACCGATCCGGCATGTCTTTAATTATGGTCACCCATGATCCGGCGCTGGGAGACAGGGCAAAGAGAAAAATCATCATGGATGACGGCAGCATCCTCCACGATCATCAGAAGCCCTGAGCCTTTCCTCAGATGAACCCCGCAGATTCAATCAAATTCGGAATCAAGGCCTTATCTGGCTATTTCACCCGAAGTCTTCTTGTCCTTCTTGCCATGGCCATCGGCGTGGCTTCGGTCATGGTGTTGACGGCGCTTGGAGAAGGGGCAAGGCGATATGTCACCCGGGAATTTATTTCTCTGGGGACCCATCTTCTCTTTGTTCTTCCCGGGCGCTCCGAAACTGTTGGAGGACCTCCCCCACTCCTGGCCCAGACTCCGAGGGATTTGACCCTGGAAGATGCTCTATCCCTTTCGAAAATCTCTTCGGTCTATCGAATCGCGCCTATCAGCATCGGATCGGCGCCGGTATCCTGGAAGGAGAGGGATCGCGAAGTAAACGTCATCGGATCCACTTCGGATCTTTTTGAGGTCCGGCAGTTGTCCATGGCCCAGGGACGGTTCATTCCGAAGGGAGATCCTTCCCTGGGCCAGGCCATTGCGGTGCTGGGGCATCGGATCAAGAATGAACTCTTTGGAAACAGATCCGCGCTTGGGGAATGGATCCGGATCGAAGAGAGAAGATTCAAAGTCATCGGAGTCCTGGCGGAAAAAGGTGAATCCCTGGGCCTTGACATGAGCGATATTGTCATCATTCCGGTGGCCTCTGCCCAGGCGCTCTTCGATACCTCTTCTCTTTTCCGGATCATGGTTCAGGCAAAGTCCCGGGAAGATGTGCTGAAAGCAAAGGAGGCGATTCTTTCCATGATACGGAATCGGCATGAAGGAGAGGATGACATCACGGTGATTACCCAGGATGCGGTTCTCTCCACATTCGATCGAATCCTTGTGGCATTGACCCTGACTGTTGCCGGAATCGCGGCCATCAGCCTCGTGGTGGCCGGCATCCTTATAATGAATGTCATGCTTGTCTCCATTTCCCAGAGAAAAGCGGAAATCGGTCTTTTAAAAGCGCTGGGTGCAAAAAACAGCCAGATCTCCAGGTTGTTTTTAATTGAAGCCGCGATTTTGTCCATTTCAGGGGCTCTGGCAGGCATATTGGTTGCCATGGCAGGGTCAAAGATGCTTTCCGTGATATTTCCGAGCTTTCCCATGGAAATTCCACTCTGGTCCATGGGAGCTGCGATCTTTGTTGCGCTCATAACCGGGTTGCTTTTCGGCGTCATGCCGGCACGCCGGGCATCCAGACTCGATCCGGTTCTGGCCCTGGCCAGGAGATGATGAAGATGAAAATGACGGATTTCATCAAACTTGCCCTGGGGTCCATCTTCAGTTATCGCATGAGAAGCTTCCTGACGTCCCTGGGGATATCCGTGGGGATCGCCTCTGTGGTCCTGCTGACATCTCTGGGTGAAGGCGTGCATCGGTATGTTCTTTCCGAATTTACCCAGTTCGGGACCAACCTGATCGCAATCAATCCGGGAAAAACGACCACAGCGGGTATGTCCGGAGCACTGGTCAATACCGTCCGGCCCTTGACCCTTGATGATGCGGCAGCTCTGAAAAGGATTCCAGGAATCACGGGATCGGTTCCTCTTGCCTGGGGAAACGCACCGGTTGAATATCATGCAAGAAGCCGTCGCACCTACGTTTTCGGAACCGGAGCTGAAGTTCCGGTGGTGTGGCGGATGAAGGTTGCCATCGGCCGGTTTCTCCCGGAAGATGACCCGAATACCGCCCGTGCATTTGTCGTATTGGGAAGCCGGGTGAGAAATGAGCTTTTCGGGAATGAAAATCCTCTGGGAAAACGGTTGCGGATCGGAGGGGAACGGTATCAGGTGGTCGGAGTCATGGAATCCAAAGGACAGATGCTCGGATTCGATCTGGATGATGCAGTTTACATTCCCACATCAAGAGCCCTTTCCATGTTCAACAGGGAAAGCCTTCTGGAAATTGATCTGGCGTATGCCGAAGGGGTCGGGGCCCATCAACTTGTAAAAAAGATCAAAGAGACGCTGATGGCGCGGCACAGGATGGAAGACTTCACCATTACGACCCAGGAGCAGATGATTTCGGTACTGGGATCTGTTTTAAATGTGTTGACCCTTGCCGTCGGCGCTCTTGGAGGGATTTCGCTTCTGGTCGGCGGTGTCGGGATCATGACGATCATGACCATTGCCGTGCGGGAGAGAACTGCTGAAATCGGATTGCTGAGGGCTCTAGGTGCCGGAACAAGGCAAATATTATTTCTCTTCATGGGTGAAGCGGTTGTTCTTGCCGGGATCGGGGGGTTGGCCGGGCTGGGTCTTGGGGCC
>JBFMEI010000340.1:0-2806 GCA_040753295.1 Thermodesulfobacteriota bacterium
ATGTCTTCAATTATAAATGGAGTCCTGTTTTCGTTTATCGTCATATTTCTGTTTCAAATTTGTTACTTCATCGGTTCACCCCTGGCGGCTTCCAAAAGCAAGACAAATTCAAAATCAGCATCCAAAGAGACATCCGAATTTACATATTTCAGCGCCAACGATGCGGCTGTTCTGCTGGGCGTTCCTTCCGGTCAGGTGACATCCCGGATTGAAAAAAGCTATGAAGGGTTCTGGATGTGCAGCTTTTCTGCGGATAAAGGAAAAAAAATTATCTCTTTTAGTGTGACCATTTCAAAAAGCGTCAAGATTGCAGCCGATGAGATGGAACGGTACCGGGAGAATCTGGAGACGGCCGGTTCGGTCAAGCCGTTCAAAAACAACCTTCCTTCAGGAGCTTACAGCGACATCATGGGGTTAGGTGACGACGCGGTCTGGACCGACATCAACGGCACGCTTACGGCTCGAAAAGGGCACATCTCCATTCAGGTGACCAATCCCAGGGAAAAGAAAGAACAGATCAAGGTGATCCAGGCCTTTTTCAAGAAGATTTAACAGACTCTTTTTTGAGGATCGATTCTTGGCTTTAACATTATCAATCCCGAACCCTGCGGATTTCAAAGACAACCGGACTCCAGGCATCCGGGCAGGCATGGGTTGCCGTATCCGGATCTTTGAGCCAGGGAAACGTCGCGCCGTATCTCATGGCAAAGACCTTGGGCAGAAAGCTGTATAAAGCGTGGATGCATATTTTCCCTTCCACAGTAGTTCCGTCGAAGACAACCTCATCGCCGATCTGATGCCCGGCATCGCAATCCCCTTCTTTTTTAATAACTTTGGCGATAATTTTAAATTCACCAGCTTTTGGCATCGTCTCTTCACTCATACGAATTCCTCCGTTCCGGCGGTTGATGGTAATTGAACCTGATACCTGTAATATTTGGACTGAATTGGTACCTGCGATTCATAAGAACTTGCTTTTCCGGGCTGTTTTTTTCGTTTGAAATGACTTCTTATTTATTTTAGAAATGAATCTGCTGTCAATAGGAGTTTTGAACGAACACGTTCCAGGGTGCACGGCAAGATCTTGGCGTTTGTCGGTAAAAATGCTATTTAAAAAAGTTAAGGAAAAATGAAGATCAAAGGGATGGGAGCACACGATTTGGACGGGTAAATGAGATGAGTGATAGAATCAGCAAATTCATGTTCGATAAAGGGGATTATGCGCTTATTCGGATCGTAAATGATGCACTGAGCGCTGATGCCGGCTCGAAATTTGCCCGAAATCTCTATTTTTCCTACCTGCACCCCCATGGCATCAAGGAAATGACCGAAACCAAGGGGCTGAGAACGGCCTATGCTGTCGCGAGACTCCTCAGCTCATTGGAGGTGGGCGGTGTCGACGACCGGATCAACGCGCTTCGTTCGCTCCGCAGCGAAGTCATTGATACTGCGGAGGGCCCGCTCCCGAAAAACACGGCCAGAGTCCTTCTTCAAATTATGAAAGAGCTGGTACGGGCGCATGGCGATCTCCGCCGTCAGCTTGAGCTGGCCCATGATTTCCGCCGCACGGCTTCGGGAAAGCCGCGGATCGTGCGCGAGCAGCTCCGGAATCACCACCTCCTGGAGATGCCCGAGGAATGGAATCAGATCACTTTTGACGACCATGTCCACGACGTGAACACCAAAGGCCGAAAATCCTCAACCCACCTGATCATGGACGCATGGATAAAGGGGATCCGAAGGCTTCGCGTCATCCATTACAACTATATCGAACCGCGCTTTGCCGCGGAACTCCGGGAGGCTGCGCGGATCCTTGACATCGATATTCGGATCGGAATCGAATTTTCCTGCCGCTATCGGGATAAATACGCCCAACTGATCTGGGTGCCCCGGGGATTTACCGATGTTCAGTCCTTTTTATGCTTTCTTGCTGAACCCTCGGTAATGGAGCTTATGGAAGACGGACGTCGCGTTTCGGCCTACCAGCAACAGTATGTCATGGAGCTCTTGACCAGATTTAACGAGGTGCACCGGTTTGCGCTGGGCCGGAAAGTCGGCTTGGAACTCCCCTCCATTCAATCCGGCGAGTTTTTAAAGTTCATCGGGATCGGACAGAAATCCAAACTCCATCTGTCCAAATTCATCCATACCAAATTGCACCATGCGCTTGAGAAACGCGCCGTATCGCTTCGAAACGAACATGCCAAGGCGGATACCGATCGGCGTGCCGAGATCGAAGAGTGGTTTGAAAAAGCCAATAAAATGGATCTTGAATCTCTGGTGGACGAATACCTCCTCCCAGGCAGCAATCCGGAGATTGCCAACCCGGATGTTCCATCGGATGCCGCTGATGTCCCAAAGCTGTTGAATTTGAAACCCTTCGAACTTTTAAGCCGTCTTGTAAAACTCCACCCGTCGTATCGGATTACCCTGAACCTGACCCACTTGAGCGTCGATGAAGTACTCGAATTGCTCTATGACTGCCAGGGGATGATCACCCGATTGGAGATTTTCAACCTTAAGGACCATGCCGCCGGTAAAACCGGGCATGTCGCCGGAATCAGCCGGTTGATGCAGGCCATCAACCACGGCAGCGTCATTCATCTCAAACAGATTATCCGGGATATGATCGACCATCTCAATGGTGCCGATACTCCAGATGCGAAGAACCGGATCGAGAAACTTACCACGATATTGTACGACATTGATACGCTTAAGTCCTTCTACAGCGGAAGATTGATCAAAGCCCGTATCGGGAGTGATTCCACGGGGCGCTCCCCCCGGGTCCACGGCATGGGCCTGGCTA
>JBFMEI010000341.1:0-2768 GCA_040753295.1 Thermodesulfobacteriota bacterium
TTGACTCCAAGACCTTTGGAAGCATTCGATTGGGGATCCATATCCACGATCAGCACCCGTTTTCCCCGGGTCGAGAATGCTGCACCGAGGTTGATGGCCATTACGGTTTTTCCTACGCCTCCCTTTTCATTTGCAACAGCAATTCTCCTGCTTTTCGTATCCTCATTCATTCCCGCCTCCTCTGCTCAGTTCACGGTTTCAATCATCCCTCTGATCCGGTTTACACTTCGGGTAATCTCTTCAGCCTTTTCCTTATAAATGCCGATCTTCTCAAGTGCACGGGCATGATCCGCCTTTCCGACAGTCACCTGTTCACCCAGAAGAGTCAGGTTCGAGGCATAGTCCTGAAATCGATTCACCAGCACGTCATAGACTTGAGTCGACATATGATCGGCAAGCTTAAAAAGGTACTGAAATTTAACATTTTCCCGATAATCCATAAAATGCAGCCCGATCGATTTTTCCGTTTCACGTTTCATTCGAAAGACACCTTTTTCAAGGGCCCGGAATTCCTTATTCCGGGTATTCTTGAGCTCCTTTTTTAAAACCCTGGCGACCCATTCAAGAATGGAAAAGATGCTGAAATGCATCACCGCATCGGTTTTAATCCGGGCTGAATACCGCATGGAGATATCGGCCTGTGGGATTTTGATTCCCGATATTTCCTTGACCCATTGAATATCCGTTTTCTGCCATTTGGGCCGGCCTTCGTCCGGAGGAGACATCCCTAGGGATATCATGCTCCGGTTGTATTCCGCCAGCGCATCCTTGACCATGGCTTCAAAAGGGCTTGAGATGGTTTCAAGATGGGATTGAATCTGATCTTCCGCTGTTCGAAGGAATCGAATCACTTCAGGGTTGATCGACTCTGCGATGAATTGATCGAGAGCCTGTTTGAAATCTGTAAATATTTGGTACATCGCGCCCGCAAATCCCGAGGAAGCGATGATGCCTTCATACCCTTTATAGTCGACCTGATGGTCCCGGATGTAGGCGTTCAGCTTCCCCACAATGCTTGAGGAACGCGTGTAGAAAAACCGGTCGATTTCAACCTTGAGTTCCTGTTTGAGTTTTGTCAGGGCGCCGTCAAGCGTGGTCTTGATGATCGATTTGATCTGTTCGACCCGGTGCTGATGCTTCCGGATGTTATCAACAATTCCTGCCACCGCTGTCGCATCTTTGGTCAAGATATCCTGATGAACCTGAATCCAGTGGGCGGTTCCAGACGCCGCAATCCGGAGTCGTTCGGCATGGTTCTGAATCAGCAGCCGATATCTTCCTCGCTGGATATGATCCATGAGCGACACCTCAAAGCGGATGGTTTCATCTTTTGAAAAGGAAGTCAGGAATTTATCTTTTCTCCACTGGGCCAGTCTGGACCGGTCTTTTGCGGAAAGGGGAAGTCCTTTGGTGCTGAAAAGCGCATACAGCGCGGAAAAGGTGAATATTTCAGGGGTTGAGGTGATGAGTAAAATATCTTTTTCCGCCTTGGCGATCAACTCTTTCAAATTATCGATGGAATCATGTTCTCCAAAGTCACTGTTAATTACAAAAAGGGTATTCTCCAGAATCCCCATTTTCTTGATCATGGATAAAAATTTAATGTCCGCCTGTCTCAATCCGGTTCGACTGCTTATGACATACACGATAAGATGGGTTTTGGTCAGATAATCCTGAATCATTGCGATGTGAAGCGGGTTCGGTGAATCACTCCCCTGGCAATCGGCGACTTCCACATGGGGCTCAAACCGCTCATTTCGTATCTCAAGAGAAATATCCTTGAGAAAAACAGCCAGGGATTCGTTACCGACAAACTCCCGGTGTTTTTCAAAATCCGCGTCTTCATATTCAACAAGGGTTTTACCTGTGACAAGAAGGTCGGAGACCCGATCATATCCGTCGATGTACGAAAAAAGGATGACGCTCTGAGTCGTCCGGGTTTCATTGGTGATCAGGTGTTCGCTTCCCAGAGTCTGCAGGCCTTTTTTTAACGCCGCCCTGGCCTCTTTTTGCCGGATCTCAAATCCTCGATTCTCATTCGACCGTTTCAGATAAGGGAAAAAAAGAAGGGCCTGTTCGATCTCCTGGTTGATTTCTTCCCATGACTTGAAATTGAGGACGGCCTTCAGCCTGGAACCGGAGCGGATCCGCGTAACAATGGAAGTAATCACTCCGGCGCCCCGTTTTAAATAGTCTCCACCCAAAAGTGCATTTACCAGTGTGCTTTTCCCGGATTTGATTGCCCCTACCACAGCAACCCGGATGGTCTCTTCAGCCATCTGTTTCCGGATACTGGTGCAGATTTTTTCCCAATCGGAAAATGCGGCTTCACCGGTATGGGGCAGCTTCCTCAACTCCGGGAAAAGCGCCTGAAGGTCATCATTCAACCGTTTTAAATCTTCTGTAATTGCTTTGTTCAATTCCATGAGTATTAACATCTCGAATCGAATCGGTTTTTTGTGGATGTTTAGTATCCTGATCGAATCGGTTTGTCAAAATCATTTGGATGACCGTCTATTTTTTAAGGATTCTGGATAACAAGTTGAAAATCAAAAGCGTTTATGATACCTTAAGCGGCATCGAAATATGAATATCTCATTCTCGTTGTAATTAGATAAAAGGGAACAAAGGGTTATGTCAGAAAAGCATCCGGAATGCCCGCTTTACAATCCATTGAATTGTAAAGAATATTACAATCCCAAGCTATGCGCTTTTGTTCGAAAAGACAAGTTCTGCTTAAAAAAGAGAAAACCCAAACCAAAAGCAAG
>JBFMEI010000342.1:0-2766 GCA_040753295.1 Thermodesulfobacteriota bacterium
GGGCCGGTCCAGAAGCCCGATGATGTTGAGGAGCGTCGATTTTCCGGATCCTGAAGGTCCCATGACGGCAAGATATTCTCCGGAGGGAATGGAAAGCGAGACACTCTGGAGGGCATGAACCTTTTCATCGCCCACCTGGAAGATCCGGTCGATTTCCGACAGTTCAATCATTTTAAGCCGCTGGAGAGATGAGCCTTGATGCCGGGTTTGATTTCAGGCCGGTCCACATTCAGAATGATCTGTTCGCCTGCAGAAAGGCCGGAGAGGATTTCAGTAAAATCCCAGTTGGATATCCCCGCACGGACTTCTTTCTCTTCGATTCTATTCCGATCCGGGATGAATACAAAAACCCGCTTTCCATCCAGAATAGACTCCGTCGGAATCCGGAGAATATCCATCCGCTGCTCCAGGATGATCTCAATATCAGCACTGTATCCCGGAAGCAGATCCCGAATATCGGCCGGTTTTAAAAATTGAACCTCCACATCCACGGTTCTGGCCTGCTTTTCCCGATCCAGCACATAGGCATCGATCCGGACGACTTTTCCATCAAAACGGCGATTTGAAAAGGCATCCAGGCTGATCCGGGCAGGCATTCCCACCCTGACATCGGCTGCATCCACTTCATCGATGGGTGCGGTCACATAAAAACAGGAATTATCCACCAGATCGATGGCAGGCGGCGTCGCAATTCCGATGGGAGAGGGAGTGACATATTCATTCAACTCTCCGTTGATTTCCGCGATAATCCCGTCAAATGGAGCGATCAGGCGGGTCCGTTCCAGTCCGGCTCTGACGGCCCCCACTCGGGAACGGCTTGTGGCCACTGCCGATTCGGCGGCGCTGCATTCGGATTCCAGGGCTTTGGCCTCAGTTGCGGCCTTATCCGCCCGTTCTTCCGATACCGCTCCTCTCCGTATCAGATCCGCCATGCGGACCGCTTCCCGCTTTGCCATCTCCGCTCTGACACACACGGAGTTTTTTCTCGCAATTGATGATTCCACTTCATTTTGAGCGAGCTTGAGCTCCGCGAGTAAATCCTCATTCCAGAGTTCCAGAAGCAACTCCCCTTTCTTGACTCTCTCTCCTTCACGGATCGGAAGCTTTGAAATCTGACCGCCGATTCCGGGAGAAAGCTTTGCCCGGCGGCAGGCCTTGACGGTCCCTGCCCGGGTGTTGGATACCGTCCGCTCCACCATTCCTTTTTCAACGGGTTTAACGCTGACTTCCACAGGCTTTGGCCGGGTCAGATAACGGATTAAAATCACGATGCCCGCGATGAATACTGCCGCCACCAGAATATGAAATATTTTCCGCTTCATAAAAGTGATTCGCCGGAATTGCTTTCCGGTTGGAAGGGAATCCGCTCGTCGGCTTGGAAAAGGAGGGAAAACGTCGTCCCTCCGGATAAGAAGCATCCGCTCTTTTCAGTCACATGGGGGCAGGATGAAATCCGGCCCGGGCAAAGATCTGAATCATCGGGAATATAGGTGCATCGGCTGCTGTGAAAGGAAATTTCAAAGCCGAATCTCTCGGAAAAAAGCTTGGTTCGAAGCAGATCCGACCCGGTTCCCCCGGCACCGAAATCATAGGGCTTTTTTGACGAGTATATGCCGGTCTCCCGGGTATGAATAAAACCGATAAATATCAGCTTCTGATTCTGAAGTGAGATCCCGACTCCTGTATCTCTGACATTGAGGCGGACCGCGCCCCCTTCTTTTCGAAGGAATACTTCGATCCTTCCTTCATCCGGAGTATTTTCCACTGCGTTTTTCAAGAGACCGTCTACGACCTTTTCAAGAACCTTTCGATCCATCGTAATCATCACCCCGGAGTCCACCCCGGGTATAATTTCCAGATCTCGAGTCTTACTCTTTTCTTTTGCCCTGTCGCATGCCTTGATAATCAAAGGTCCCAGTTCAATCGATTCCATCAGGAGATTGTCCACCGCATACAGAGACTCGACGCGCTTTAAGACCACCTCCAACCCTTCCCGGAGAGACCCTCCGGTTTCCTCAAGCGTCTCCTCAACCAGGCTTGCCGCATCCTCTAAAATCTTGGAAATCGTATCTTTTTCCGTAATAATCTTTCGATTCAGGATATCTTCGATTTTTTCCTGAAGATTCAAAAGTCGATCGATATTTCTCTGCCCCCGTCTCAGGATTCGATGATAACTCTCCGCATCATTGCTTTCTTTTTTTAATTTTTTGGCCAGTTGAAGCATGGCTGCGCCGATGATCGCCAGGGGTGTTTTCAGTTCATGGGAGAGGTGATTGATGATCCGCTCTCTGGCTTTTTCCATGAGTTTCAGCTCTTCGTAAAGCTTTGCATTCTCCAATGCAATGGCGACATAGTGGGAGATGGAGGTCAGCATATCGAGATCCTCAGGGCTGAAATCCCCTGAACTTTTATTGAGCGCCTGAAGAACACCGATGCATTGCCGGGATCGGTTCAGGAGGGGAATGCAGAGGATGCCCCGGGTTCGGAAACCCGACTTGCGATCGATGTCCGGTAAAAACCGGGGATCCGCATAGGCATCATTGATCAATGCAGCCCTGTTGTTCTGAAAAACCCAGCCCGCGACACCGGCATCGTCGGGAATGCGGATGAGATCCTTCCCCATTCCGGTGGCGACAAAAGACCACAGATTCTTGCTTTCCGCATCATGCAGAAAGACCGTGCTCCGCTCGGTATCCATGAGTTGATTGGTCTGGGCAATGACGATCTCAAAGAGGGATTGAAGATTCATTTCCGAGGTGAGGATCT
>JBFMEI010000343.1:0-2759 GCA_040753295.1 Thermodesulfobacteriota bacterium
TGGACATCGACATCAACAGTGCATGGGGACCCGGATCGATTTTCGGAAATTCCATCGGCTCCATGGGAAGATGCAGAAGGACGTCATATCCTCTTTCATGGGCTGCTTCAGAGATTTCGGCTTGAAAGGGGCTGTGGGGAAGAATCGAAAAGGCCAAACACGCCCCAAGATTGAGAAATTTGTCTGCCAGGATTTTATCGTATCCCAGATCGTCGATAAGAATGGCTACCCTGGGGAGTTTTTCCGGAAAAAAATCTTCAGACCCCGTAAAAGCGCTTTTACCGGGGATTTCCTCTTCAGGGTAAACTTCAAAATGGATTCCGGCTCTGTCCGGCTTGCCGGTAGAAATTAATCTTCCTGAGGATTTGAACCTCGCCGGATCCATTTTCAGGAAGATGCGATGAATCTGAATCCCCGCGACCGTCACTGCAAGGATCAGCCCGGCAAACGCCAGAATAAAGGCGCTGAAAAGAGCCTTCTGTCCGGCTCCTGTGCCTGATGGATGCATTCTATCCGTTGATATTTTTAAAAATATCGTAGCTGATCAGTACCTCCAGGGCTCTCTGGATCTGGTAATCGGATTGAAGCGTCTGTGAATCAAGCGGCGCAAAACGGTTTTGGGTATCCTTTGATGGATGTTTTTTCATCGGCGCTTTTCCGTTCTTTTCCTTCTTTGTTTCGCCCTCATCTTTCGATTCTTCATCATTGCGCCCCTGACTCTCTTTATCTTTTAAAAGACCTGTCCCGGAGTCTTCGTCATCATCAAGGGGGGAGTTTGATTTGACGACGATATTCGGGATTATTCCCTGCCCATGGATCGACCGGCCGCTTGGAGTATAATATTTGGCGATGGTATATTTGAGGCCGTACCCATCTCTCAGGGCCTCAACCGTCTGGACAGATCCTTTTCCGAAAGACGTGGTTCCCATAATAACAGCCTTTTTATGATCCTGGAGCGCACCGGCGACAATCTCAGAGGCGCTGGCGCTTCCCTCGTTGATTAAAACCACAATGGGATACCGGCGTTGGGGGCTGTCCGAGTGGGCGTTGTATATTTTGGTATGTTTCTGGAGCCGTCCTTTGATGGAAACAATGACCCCATCGCTGATAAAGAGATCAGCAACTTCGATGGACTGATTCAGCAATCCGCCGGGATTATCCCGAAGGTCAAGGACAAGGCCCTTTAAACCTCCGCTCTGAACGGATTCAAGAGAGTCGAGTCCGGACTTGAGGTCCCGGGTGGTGCTTTCATTAAAGTTGCTGATCCGGATATATCCGTAGCCGGGTTTGAGAAGTACGGACTTGATGCTTTCAATAGGGATAATGTCCCGAATCAGGGTGAATTCCCTGGGCGTCTGAAACCCTTCCCGTTGAATGGTGATGCGTACCGAGGTATTTTTTGGTCCACGCATTTTTTTTACCGCTTCCCAGAGCATCATCTCTTTGGTGGAATCATCATTGATTTTAAGAATAATATCCCCGGCTTTGATTCCTGCTTTATGGGCTGGAGTTCCTTCAATGGGTGAAATGACCGTCAGGACGCCTTTCTGAAACGTGATCACGATTCCGATACCGCCGAATTCCCCCCGGGTGTCGATTTGAAGTTCATTAAAGGCATCGGGCGGAAGAAAAGAGGAATGGGGATCAAGACTGTGAACCATCCCCTGGACCGCCTTGTTGATAAGCTCTTTTGAATCAACGGGATCAACATAATTTTTTTCGATCAGCTCGATCACGTCCGAGAATATTTTCAATCCCTTATATGTTTCCTCGCTTCCGGCCGAAGGATTTCGATGCATCGAAGGGACCACTGACCAGCAAACAGCCGCAAGGGCGACAACCAGCCAGAGCTTCCAACTGGAGAGCGTATTTTTTAACATGGATTTCTCCTCTAATTTGAGTTTAGCCATTGAAGCGGATCGAGCGGCTTTTCATGATTCCGGATTTCGAAATAGAGCGTGGGCCCGGTCATGGAACCGGTTTCTCCTACAGTGGCAATGACATCTCCGGTATTCACCAGACTCCCCTTTTCTTTAAACAGGTCGTTTGCATGGGCATAAATCGTATAAAAACTCTCTCCGTGGTCGATGATGACCAGATTCCCGTATCCCCGAAACCAGTCCGAATAAATGACCTTCCCGCTATAGACCGCTTTAACGGGATTTCCTTTATCGGCCTGAATTTCTACTCCGTTTCTCCGGGTGACGACCTGAAATCGGGCATCCCTGTGCAATCCGAATCCGGAAACAATCTTACCCTGAACCGGCATGGTAAGCAACCCTTTCATTGCGAAAAAACCTGATGCCGGAATTTCGTCGGCTTTCCGGAATGAATTCGCCTGGTCCTGAAGGGTCCGCATGGTATTTTCCAGCCGGTCTGATGCCTGCTGTAATCCTTTAACGGCTGTAAGATGAAATGCTCTTTCATCCCGGATATGCTTCAGAAGTGCTCTTTTCTTCTCTTTTTCCAAACTCATCTCATGAAGCTTTGCTGAGTAATCGGCTTCCATCAGGCGTTTTTTCTCTTTATGTTGAATCAGTTGACCGGAAGCATTCGCCAGGTCGTTTCGTTTTTGAAGCAGTTCCATCTGGAGACGATCATCATGATCTAAAATTCGTCCGAGACTCTTTTCCATAAATAGAAATTCCCCGACGGATCGGGCGGAAAAAATAAAATGCAGCTTTCCCAGCCGGTTTAATTTATACAATGCAACAAGCCGGGAGGCCGCGTATTCTCTTCTGGTCCGGAGTTGTCGGGTC
>JBFMEI010000344.1:0-2758 GCA_040753295.1 Thermodesulfobacteriota bacterium
CGTCTAACATACCCAAATCATGCTGTCAATCCCAAACTCATATTTTTCAATAAAGAGATATTTATTCATTGTATCAAGGAGTTGAACATGTCTTGGATTCCCAATCGAGTCGTCTGGAATCGAAAACAGGACCATCCGTACAGACATGAAAATATCGGTCTTTTTCCGAACCGTTCACCGCACATCCCATACACGCGCCGATCCCGCAGGCCATATCTGTTTCAATGGAGACCTGACAGGCGATATCGAGCCGTTCTGCCATCCTTGCTACACAATCCAGCATCCCTTTCGGACCGCATGAAAAAATAAGATCCGGCGGATTCTCTTCTGCGGCAATCTCAACCGGCTGTGAAACCAGACATGGGTCTCCCGCACTGCCGTCATCCGTCGCTATAACGACATGAACCCCCATCCTATTAAATTCCTGAAAGCAGAGGATATCATCCCGAGTCCTGCCACCTATAAAAACATAAACCGCATTCGGATCGGTTCCTCTGGTCAAGAGTTTTTCAACAAGAAAAAAAAGGGGCGCCACACCGATTCCACCAGCAACAACAAAGATGCGACCCGGTCTCTCCGGAATGTGAAACCCATTTCCAAGAGGACCGAGGATCCGGATCGGATCTCCTCTTTTGAGAAGCGACATCCTGGAAGTTCCTCTTCCGACTTTTTTATATAAAATCTCGACCCCCTCAACCTTCTCTTCCGGCATCCGGACCCGGTGAATGGAGAACGGCCGGGGAAGGAGCGGATCATATCCGTCTCCAGCGGCGAGCATCACAAACTGTCCGGGGGATGCATTTTGAAACGCTTCCCCGCATTTCACCCCCATGCGATAGTACGCGGGGCGGACTTCAGCGTTGTAGTGAATCGTAGTTGTTTCAAAGATCATGATGCTGCTTTTCATTTTTTAAAAGACCGATGGCCGCCGCAAATCGGCCGGTTGTTTTTTCCCCACGGTAGCTGAAAAACAGGTCGGTTCTGCAGCGGGTGCATATTCCGCTGATATGAATGTGGTGCGTCGAAAGGCCCGAATCCATAAGCTGATCCCGGCTGATTTCCCAGAAATCGATCCGGTTCGATCTATCGGCATATTTCCAATAGCACGGAGGGATCTCTCTCTGATAATGGATGAATTCCGCGCAGCAGGGTCCGAGGGAAGGCCCGATACACGCCACCAGATCCTTTGGATCGGATTCGAACCGAAGGGCCATAGTCCGAATGGTTTTTCCGATGATGTTTTTAACGCTTCCCCGCCATCCGGCATGGATATTCGCCGTCACCCGCCGGACCGGGTCATAAATGAAGATCGGCTGGCAGTCTGCCGCCTGTATCACAAGAATTTTTCCTGGAATACCGGTAATCAGTGCGTCGGCCCGGGGAGGATGTCTCATATAAGCTTCAGAGTCGTCCTTCCTGTCTTCAGGGATAAACAGATCCGTGCCATGAACCTGGTCCAAAAAAATCAAGTCTCCCCCGTTCAGACTTTCAGAAAGGATTCTTCGGTTATTCATGACGCTTCCCGGATCATCGGACAGATCCAAGCTGATATTCAGGCTGTAATACGGCGGAAGGCTGGATCCATGGTGCCGGGTAAACACGCCGTGACAAAGCTCGGGAAATGAGCAGAGCGGTTCGAATTGATAGAACAAAGGATTGACTCCCGGCCTGAACATCATAGGGGCGTCCCTTTTCGAATCCGCTCGATCAATCCGGATGTGGATACTCCGGAGACGATCCGAACCCGTTTCACCTTTCCTCCGTTTTCTTTGACGATCCTCGCTCCCACGATTTCATTCTCTTCCCAATCCGCGCCTTTGACCAGAACATCCGGCATAATCCGGGTAATGAGATTCAAGGGATCCTCCTCATCGAAAATCGTCACAAAATCAACGCATCCAAGGGCTGCAAGAAGTTCGGCCCGATGACTCTGGGGATTGACAGGACGATACCGGCCTTTGATTCTTCGAACCGATTCATCGGAATTTAATCCGACAACAAGCACCTGTCCTAAGGATTTTGCTTTGGCCAGATACCGGACATGTCCGACATGGAGAATATCAAAGCATCCGTTTGTGAATACGATGGATCGACCGTTTTTCCGAAGAAGGTCGAGAGTTCGGATCAGCCGCTTCTGATTCAGAATCTTGCTTTGATTTCCCGCCATTTGATGTTCCTGTGTTACCGGATCAATCCTGTTCCCATTACATCGCTCTCGCAAGAGTCAGGATATCGACCCTCTCCGCGCCTGAGGCAAGAAGTGTCCGGGCGCATTCATCTGCCGTGGTTCCTGTGGTCATGACATCATCCACGACCAGCACACGCTTGTCCGCTACTGCCGCCGGATCGGTAACGATAAACGCATCCCTCAGATTCAGGCGCCTTTCGTCCCGGCTCATCAGGGTCTGAGCCTTGGTTTGAATCTTTTTCTTTAACACCTCTTTCCGGATCTGATACGGAAATTCAGGAAGCGCATACACATTTGAATAATACGGCCAATCCCTTATCAAAAGATAGGCCTGATTGAAACCTCTTTTTCTGAACCGCCTTCTGAAAAGAGGGACCGGATGAACCAGATGGATGGAATCGTCCTTCCAATTTCGAACAAAAACGATGAAGAGGAGAAGACCGAGCGGTCGGGCAACCTGGACCGTTCCCTGATACTTGAACCGGTGAACGAGATCCGACAGGACACCCCCGTATACTCCTGCAGCACGGGCTTTTTGAAAATATCCTCCGGATTCAGCACACATCGGAC
>JBFMEI010000345.1:0-2740 GCA_040753295.1 Thermodesulfobacteriota bacterium
TTTCAGGAGGGGGAAACCGACATGCCATAAAGCATTTGATGAGGCCACGGCGATTCTGGCCGGAGACGCTCTTTTAACCCTTTCCTTTGAAATCCTTTCCCGTTCAGGTCTCTCGAATCCCCATGCTCTTGAAGAATGGCTTCGCGTGATCAAGATCATTGCTTCTGCTGCCGGAGTTTCAGGAATGATTGAAGGTCAGATGAGGGATATCTCTTTTGAAGGGATCAGACTCGATTCCGATCAGCTCGAATCATTGCATCTTCTTAAAACCGGGGCTCTGATTCAGGCTTCAGTTGAATCCGGAGCGGTTCTGGGGAAAGCCGATTCATTTCAGATCCGTCAATTGACGATTTATGCCAAAAATATCGGACTGGCATTTCAGGTCGTTGATGACCTTCTTAATGTTGAGGGAGATTCAAGGGAGATGGGGAAGGCGGTTGGAACCGATAATCTGAAGAAAAAAAGCACCTACCCTTCTCTTCTGGGAATGGAACAGTCAAAGTCATTTGCCGTAAAACTTATCAATAACGCCTTGCAGGCTCTTTCTGATTTTGATAACAGGTCTGATCCGCTTCGTGCCGTTGCGGAATATATTCTCAAACGGAGAAGATAAGGCGTCAATTTTTTGTTTTTGGAGAGGATTCGACATTGGGTTTACTGGAACAGATCGACTCACCAAAGGATCTAAAGCAACTCCCCCAGACCGAGCTGCCGAAGCTCGCCGAAGAGATCCGGAAGGTGATTGTTGAAGTGGTTTCAAAGAGCGGGGGGCATCTGGCATCCAGCCTGGGGGCTGTTGAGCTTGCCCTGGCGGTTCATTATGTTTTTGACAGCCCGAAAGATAAAATCATCTGGGACGTCGGGCATCAGGCCTATGCCCACAAACTCCTTACCGGAAGAAGATCCAGGTTTTCCACATTAAGACAGCACCAGGGGATTTCCGGATTTACCCGCATCAGCGAAAGCCCTTTTGACGCGTTTTCAACCGGACACAGCAGCACTTCCGTATCTGCCGGGCTTGGGATGGCATGTGCCAAAGAATTGAAAGCCGAAGACTCAAAAGTCGTGGCGATTATCGGGGACGGATCCATGACTGCAGGACTTGCCTATGAAGGACTCAACCAGGCCGGAGATCTTCAAAAAGACATCATCGTCATTCTCAATGACAACGACATGTCCATTTCCAGAAATGTGGGAGCCCTTTCCTCTTTTCTGAGTCGTACTTTTTCAAGAAAGAAAGTCCAGGAGGTCAGAAAAGAGATCGGCGAATTTTTAAAGTCGCTCCCCAAGGTGGGGGATGATATTTACCAGTTTGCCAAACGCTCTGAAGATTCCATAAAGACTCTGATCACCCCCGGCATGCTTTTTCAGGCATTCAATTTCTCTTATTTCGGGCCGATCAACGGGCACCGGCTCAATCACCTTATTAATATTCTAAAAAATATCAAGCATTTAAGCGAGCCGGTCCTTCTCCATGTAATCACCAAAAAAGGGAAAGGATACCCTCCGGCAGAGGAGAATCCCATTCACTTCCACGGGGTGGGATGCTTTGAGGTGGATACGGGAAACTGTATCGACCATCCGAACTCAATCCCCACCTATACCCATCTGTTCGGAAAAACCATCACCGAACTTGCTGCAACAAACCCCAGGATCGTGGCAGTAACCGCAGCCATGCCTGAAGGGACCGGCCTTTCCGAATTTTCAGCAGCCTATCCCGAACGGTTTTTTGATGTGGGAATCGCCGAACAGCACGGAGTAACCTTTGCCGCAGGGCTTGCCACGGAAGGATTCAAACCCGTAGTGGCCATCTATTCGACGTTTTTGCAGCGGGCCTATGATCAGATCCTTCATGACATCTGCCTTGAAGCCCTCCCTGTGGTCTTTGCCATAGACCGGGGCGGGATTGTGGGAGAAGACGGTTCAACCCATCATGGATTATTCGATCTTTCCTATCTCCGGAGCCTTCCGAACATGGTGGTCATGGCTCCCAAGGATGAAAATGAACTCTGCCGGATGCTTGCCACTTCAATAGAGTATAATGGACCGATTGCCTTCCGGTATCCCCGGGGAACCGGTGTGGGCGTGAAAATCGATCCCCTTCACCCGGCCATTCCCATCGGAAAAGGAGAAGTGCTGAAAGAAGGGAAGGATCTCCTGATACTGGCGGTGGGGAGAGCGGTTCAGGATGCGCTTCAGGCATGGGATGAACTTGAAAAAGAGAAAATTCACGCCACGGTTGTCAATGCCCGCTTTATCAAACCCTTAGACAAGGAACTCATCCATTCCCTTGCCGGAAAAATCGGAAAAATCATTACGGTGGAAGAGAATGTTCTGGCCGGAGGATTCGGAAGTGCGGTTCTTGAATCCCTGTCGGATGCAAAAATTTCCGGGGTAAGGGTGGATCGGATCGGGATTCCGGACACATTTGTGGAGCACGGCTCCCAGCAGGTATTAAGGGCCAGATACGGCATTGATGCTCAGGCCATTATCCGGTCGGCAAAACAGATGATTCATTCGTCATGAACCTTTCGATAAAATCCCAGGAAGCGTCGGGAAAAACCAAGGTCTTAAAAAAAAGACTTGATCTGCTTCTCTGGAACCGGGGTCTGGCCGAGAGCCGGCAAAAAGCAAAGAGCCTGATCATGGCAGGAAAGGTTTTTGTAAACGGCAGACCTGTTGATAAACCCGGGACCCTCACTTCCCATGAATCCGAAATCCTGATCAAAGGATGGGATCA
>JBFMEI010000346.1:0-2730 GCA_040753295.1 Thermodesulfobacteriota bacterium
GGCCTTCATGTCGCATACCCCCGGGCCATAGGCCCGTCCATCCCGGATGAAAAATGGCCGTCGAGCCGCCGTTCCTTTAGGGAAGACGGTATCCATATGACCCAACAGCAGGAAGTCGAACAGAGCTTTTTCCCCAGACAATTTTCGGTTGACAGTCTCTATACATGGGACTGAACCCCCGTCAAACTGCATCAATCGTGTAGGCCAGCCCAACCTTTCAAAGCGTTTCCTGAGAAAGTCCGCAACCGCCGTCAGTCCAAAGGCATTTCCGCTCCCGCTGTCGGTGTTGACCAAGGTTTCAAGGTCATTCAAAAACTGACCATAACGCGATTCAATCAGTGCGCGCATGCGAAAGGTTTCCCGCCTCTATGAGATAGTTTTCCTATCCGAACTATTTTAAAAGCGAATATCATATGCATCTATTTCTTTCGCCGGATATCGATCCGCTGATATTTTTTCTTTCTAATGGACTACTCGAATAAAATATCCACGGAAATCTCTTTTCGAGTCCCTTGCCTTTAATCTTTGCATGCTTACTCGTAAAGGTGACAGGTCACTTCAACTCCATCTGAAAAACGGCGTATGGATGGTTCCCTCTCTTCACAGACTCTCCCGATTTTTCCGGAACACCGGGTATGAAACCGGCAGCCTGGCGGAATATGGGTAGCGCTCGGGATGTCTCCCTCGAGGTAGATCATGTCACCGGTCTGTTCAGCCTGGGGAAGTGGAACGGCGGATACCAAGGCCCTTGTATAAGGGTGCCTCGGTGAAGAAAAGACCTTCTCTGTATCCCCCGTTTCGACGATGCGCCCTAAATAAATGACCCCAACCGTCCGGCAGGCATATCTTATCACAGCCAAGTTGTGAGAAATGTAAAGATAGGTGAGATGCATTTTCTTTTGAAGTTTCTCAAGAAAGTTGAGCATCTGAGCTTGAACCGAGACATCCAAAGCGGATGTAGGCTCATCCAAAATGAGGAGCTTGGGATTGAGGGCGAGCGCCCTGGCAATGCCGACCCTCTGCTTCTGTCCTCCGCTTAACTCATGGGGATACCGAAACATGTGTTCGTGTTTCAAGCCGACGATTCCTAGGAGGTCCAGTACGGATTCTCGGATCCTTTTCTTCGGCATCCTTTCGTGAATGACAAGCGGTTCGGCGATGCTTTTGAATATCGTCTTTCTTGGGTTCAAAGAGGAGTGAGGATCTTGGAAGATCATCTGGAGGTTCCTCCGGGTCGCCATCATCTCAGGTGTCGAGAGACGGCAGAGATCTCTTCCCTCCCAGAGGATCTCCCCTTCAGTGGGCTCAATGAGACGCAGGAGGGTTCGGGCAACCGTCGATTTCCCGGATCCTGACTCTCCGACAAGGCCAAAAGAATCTCCCTCCAGAATGGAAAAGGAGATATTGTCGACAGCCCTGACCTCTCCCATCTTCAACCCAAGAAACCCTTTCTTCAAGGGAAAATATTTCTTGAGATTTCTGACATCCAGTAAGGGTCGCGACATCTATCAAGTCTCTTGTGAAAGTTATGTCTATTCTTCTCCGCCGGCAAAAACGGCCGGAGTCTAATCACAAATCAGAACACTCGAAAAAACAAACAGCGTCGACTCAGGTTTTGAAAATCTTTTACATCATTGATTCATTATGAATAAAGGTGACAGCTCACCCAGTGCCTCTCTTCAATCTCCAAAGAAATGGGTTTTTCCTTTTCACAGACGCACATCCGCTCCAGGCAGCGGGGATGAAACCGGCATCCCGGAGGGGGTTGAATCAAGTTGGGAATCGAACCCTTAATGGGTTGGGCTTCCCATTCCCGCTTCGAGAATTTCAGAATGGAATTTAAGAGCCCCCGGGTGTAGGGGTGTAGGGGGCTACGAAAAATCTGGCTCGTGCCGCCATTTTCGACAAGGTTGCCGGCGTACATGACGGCGATCCTCTGACAGATCTTTGCGACAACGCCTAAATCGTGGGAGATAAGAAGCACGGAGAGGTGATGGCGTTCGACCAGGTCCTGAATGAGTCTTAAGATCTGGGCTTGAATCGTAACATCGAGAGCCGTAGTCGGTTCGTCGGCGATGAGCAGCTCCGGTGACGCGGAGAGTGCCATGGCAATGAGGACCCGCTGTCTCATCCCGCCGCTGAATTCATGGGGATAGGAATTTATTCTGGATTCCGGTTGAGGAATACTCACGTCTCTCAGGAGGTCGAGGGCTTTCTCCCGGATTTGGGTCCTTCCGAGGCTTCCTTTTCTCTCACCAGGCCTGAGATGAGCCAGAATTACATCCGTCAATTGCTCCCCGACTGTAAAGACCGGATTTAAGAATGTCATCGGGTTCTGAAACACCATAGCGATCTTCGTCCCCCGGATCTGTCTCATCTCTCCTTCCTGCTTTCTAAGGAGATCCTCTCCCATAAAACGAATGTTTCCCGAGGCAATCCTAGCCGGAGGCTCCGGGAGAAGACGGAGTACGGCCTTTGCTGTGATCGACTTTCCGCACCCCGTCTCGCCTACGAGCCCCATCGTTTCACCTCTTCCCATAGCAAAACTTACACCGTCAAGGACATGGGCAGTACCTTCAAAGGTATCAAACTCGATTCGGAGGTCTTCAATGCTAAGAAGCGGTTTTTTGTCCATTTATCCTCGGCTCTGGGGATCCAGGACATCCCTCAACCCATCACCGAGCAGGTTAAAACCCAAAACGGTAATGAGAATCGCTAGACCGGGAAAGG
>JBFMEI010000347.1:0-2728 GCA_040753295.1 Thermodesulfobacteriota bacterium
GATGTTCATGCAAGCGATCTCCAACCCACTGCCCGGATTCTTTTCTTACCAGCCGTACTTTTCGATCCGGATACCATCCGCCGTGCCGGATCCACCGGTTGAGATATCGGGATAATCTCGGCATGGAAAACCCATGGACATCCGGAGGGGCGTTCTCAACAGCATCGACCATCTCTCTCCAAAGAAGTTCCGGGATCTCTTCGTCGGCATCTAGATTCAGAATCCATTCGGATCTTACCTGTTCCATGGCAAACTGTTTCTGGGAAGCGAATCCCTCCCAATCCCGCCGGATGACCCTGGCTCCCATTTGCGTACATAAGGACTGAGTCCCATCATCACTTCCCGAATCAACCACAACAATATCCTCAGCAAAAGAGACGCTTTTGAGCAGTTTCAGGATCCGGTCCGCCTCGTTTTTCGCAATAACCGCAACTCCGATGTCGGCTGCTTTCATCTCATATCCGTCCGGTTCAACGTTGAATTGATCTTATTTCCGATAAATTCCAGGAAGGCCTCTTTTTCGAGCACTGAAGTCCGTATTCCCACGACAATCAATTTTGATTCAGAAACCTCCCAGCCCCGGATTCGTGAATAATCTTTTTCGGTAGTCGCCATCAAGCCTGAAGAAGAGTTTTTCGCCCGGATGCGGATTGATTCCAGTTCTTCCGGAGTATACGGATGGTGATCCGAAAACGGATGAAATGAAGCCATTTCGAATCCGGATTTTTCCAGCGTCGCTCTGAAATCCTCATTTTGTGCGATTCCCGAAAAAGCGGTAACCTTCTTGCCGATAAACCGGCCGGGATCTAACGACGTTTTGCATCCCCGGCTTACCTCTGCGAAACAAGGTACATGCACGGATCGAAAGAGGGGTTTTTGATTGAAATATCCTTTTTTTTCGAATTCAATAAATGTTTTCACGTCATATCGACTCGGGTCGAATCGGGTCAATATGAATGCATCCGCACGCCTCATAGCGGAGAGAGGCTCTCTCAGAACTCCCCTTGGAAACAGATGCCCGTTTCCGATCGGCATCCGCCCGTCCAGCAGGACCAAATCAAGATCCCTGAAAAGGGAGAGATGCTGAAATCCATCATCCAGTATCAGCACCTGGGGCTTGAATTGCCGTTCTGCTTCAAGACCCATTCGGTATCGATCCTTTCCAACCAGGACCGGAACTCCGGCCAATTGCTCGGCAAGCATGTAAGGTTCATCTCCGGATTGCACCGGTGTCATACGAATGGTTTTACCATCGCTTACCACCCCGCCACCCTTTACCGCCGATCCTCCATATCCCCGGCTCACCACAACCACCCGCAACCCCATCTTCCTGATGGATTCGGCCAGATAGGCTGTCATGGGGGTTTTTCCTGTACCCCCCATGGTCAGATTTCCGACCGATATGACCGCACAGGAAAGTTTTTTCCGATCTCTATTACTCAGCCGGCTGAGAAGTATCCTGAATCTCACCGCGTTTCCATATAAAACGGAAATCATCCATAAGCCTGAAGCCAAAGAAAAGAGACCTGCTTTTCCGGAATCGGTCATCTGCGATAAAATCCGCATTCTGAGTTGATGAGTCAGCGATCCTCTCTTTTTTTCTAAAACGGTTTGTCCAGTCCTCATTAAAGGCACCGATCAAGAATTTCTAGCGACCTCATGACCGTCCCTTTGCCGCTGCAATAGACGGAATAGGCGTTTCTTCCCATATCCGTTGAAGCATCCGGATACCTGAGAAGGTGCAATGCCTTCCGGGCCAGGCATTCTCCATCCTTGACTTGAACCGCTCCACGCGCCCGGATGAGCTTCTGAGCCACATCATTAAAATCACTCATGTCAGGACCGAAAAGAATCGGTTTTGATCTCGCCGCCGGCTCAAGAGGATTATGTCCTCCTTTTCTTACCAGGCTTCCGCCCACAAAGACGACATCCGCAATTTCATAAATCTTCTGGAGCAGACCCATCTGATTGACGACCCACACAGCCACCGTTTCCGGTGAAACGGGAGAAGGGTTATTTCTGAAAAGAGAACTCGGCAGTCCGATATGATTCAAAATCTTTAACACCTGAAGGGAACGATCCGGATGCCTGGGGACGATAATCAACCGGCAATGATCCAGTTCTTGTCTGATCTGATCGAAGGCCCGGCCCAGGATCTCCTCTTCTCCAGGGTGAGTACTCCCGGCAACCAAAATTTTGTGGAGTTCTCCGATTCCCATGGAAGCTCTCAAATTCCGGGCACCTTCTTCATTAACGGGGTCATGGGAGATGTCGTATTTCAGATTTCCCGGCACATCGATCCGGTTCCGCGGAATGCCTAAGGCTGCCAGGCGTTCGGCGTCCTCAAGTGAAGACGGGCAGATGAATGAGAGAAGATCAAAAGTTAATCTCACAATGAAGGGAAAGCGCATATACCTTTTGAAAGACCGGTGGGAGAGTCTTGCATTACAAAGCACCACCGGAACCTTTTTCCGTCTCATGATAGATAGAAAATTCGGCCATAAATCCGTTTCAACGATGACCACCATGGCTGGATCGATCCTGTCGAGCACCCGGAAAATACATCCTCTCAAATCATAAGGAAAATATAACAGCGAGGAGACCAGGGGCGCGATTACGCGTTCGGCCGTCTCGAATCCGCTCATGGTTGTGGTGGAAAAAACGATTTCCTTTTGGGGGAAATGGTCTTTCAATCCCTTGACCAGAGGAGCTGCGGCGTTGACCTCTC
>JBFMEI010000348.1:0-2724 GCA_040753295.1 Thermodesulfobacteriota bacterium
ACGGCGTGACTTCGGTTTCGGTCAATCTTGCTTCAGAGCAGGCTGTCGTTGATCTCAATCCCAAGAAAATCGGATTGGGTAAAGTTTTAGAAATTATTTCTGATGCCGGATTTCAGGTTCCGACAGCGCATTCCGAGTTTATCATTACCGGAATGACCTGCGCCAACTGCGCCGCTACCATCGAACGGACCGTGAATCGCACACTCAACGGAATCGTACGAGCCGGTGTCAACTTTGCAGCCGAGCGATTGACTGTCGAATCCATCCCTGGAGAGGCATCCTCAGAAGATATCCGCATTGCTGTAAAAAATGCCGGATATGGCGCAGAAAACGTGGAAGACGATCCGGCCCGGGCAGATGTGGAGACCATCGCAAGGAAAAAAGAGATTGTAACCCAAACCCGTAAATTTATTGTCGGGCTTTTATTTTCGATCCCGGTTTTCGTTTTGAGCATGGGCCGTGATTTCCACCTTTTTGGAGCCTGGAGCCATTCAATCTGGGTCAACTGGCTTTTCTTTGTTCTGGCAACCCCGGTTCAGTTCTACACCGGCTGGGACTACTATGTCGGAGGAATCAAGAGCCTGAGGAATAAAAGCGCCAATATGGATGTCCTGGTGGCGGCCGGCTCGTCCGTTGCTTACCTTTATTCGGTTGTTGTTATTCTTTTTCCCGATTTTGGAGAACATGTCTATTTTGAGACTTCCAGCCTGATCATCACCCTCATCAAACTGGGTAAACTTCTTGAGGTCAGAACCAAAGGGAAGACCGGAAAGGCAATCAAGGCCCTGATCGGGTTAAGGCCGACAACGGCGTTTGTTTTTAAAAACGGAGTGGAAAAAGAAGTTCCTCTGAGTCAGGTGCAGACCGGAGATATCATTCTTGTTAAACCCGGAGGACGGATTCCTGTAGATGGACTAGTTCTGGAAGGAACATCCGCTGTAAATGAGTCGATGTTGAGCGGAGAGCCATTCCCTGTAGACAAAAAACCGGGCGACAGAGTGGTCGGAGGAACCATCAATGCCGAAGGATTATTAAAGTTCAGAGCAACCCACGTTGGAGCGGAAACCGCCCTTTCACAGATTATTCGCCTTGTACGGGAAGCTCAGGGGAGCAAGGCGCCCATTCAGGCGATTGCGGATCGGGTCGCCGCTTTTTTTGTTCCTGCGGTTATCGGGATCTCCATCATAACCTTTCTGGTCTGGTGGGGGATCACCGGAGATCTTGTTGCATCGATGGTACGTCTTGTTGCAGTTCTGGTCATCGCATGCCCCTGTGCGCTGGGATTGGCCACTCCCACCGCGATTATGGCCGGAACAGGAAAGGGTGCTGAAAGCGGCATTTTGTTTAAAAACAGCCAGGCTATCGAGAAGGCGACCCGGCTCAGAATCGTCGTTTTCGATAAAACCGGAACCCTCACTATGGGAAAGCCTTCAATTGCGGATATCGTTTCATTCTTACCTGAAACCCTGGAGGAAAATGACCTCCTTAAGCTCGCAGCCTCTGTTGAATCCGGATCCGAGCATCCCATTGGGAAAGCGATCGCGGGAGAGGCAAAAGCAAGGAGAATTCCCATGGTCGAACCAAAAGAATTCAAAGCAATGGGCGGTCAGGGTGTTTCCGGCAGGATAGACGGTAATAAAATACTGGTGGGAAAACCAAAATGGCTTATCGACAATGGAGTTGACCTGAGTTTTGCGGATGAGGTGATTAAGCGGTTTCAATCCCAAGGAAAAACAGTTATGATTCTGGCTCGTGATAACCATCCTCTAGGAGTGATTACGGTTTCTGATGCGCTGAAGACGGAATCCCGGGATGCCGTTGCCGCATTGAAGTCCAGAAACATTCAAACCATAATGCTTACGGGTGATACTCATCAGACTGCAAACGCCATCGCAAATCAGATCGGCATCAGGGAAGTATTCTCTGAAGTACTCCCCGAAGAAAAGACCGCAAAAATCATCATGCTGAAACAGGAAAAACAATTTGTGGGGATGGTCGGGGATGGAATCAATGACGCTCCTGCTCTTGCCGAGGCTGATGTGGGAATTGCCATTGGAACCGGAACCGATGTTGCCATGGAAACTGCGGATATCATCCTTTCCAGCGGAAATCTTCACGGCGTCCACCGGGCAATATCTTTGAGTCGAGCCACCATGAAAACCGTTCATCAGAACCTTTTTTTCGCTTTTTTTTATAATATCATCCTGATTCCGATCGCAGCCGGCATCCTAGCTCCTTTTGAATATGTTCCGGACTTTTTAAGACAACTTCATCCCATTCTCGCAGCAATGGCCATGGCATTGAGCAGCATCTCGGTCGTCACCAACAGCTTGCGGCTTCATCGGACCGCAATTGAATGAAGACTGGAATTTCGTGGAAAAGATAATGGTCTGGTGGCAGCATCTTCCCGAGCGAATCAGTCCGGTTATTTTCAGCATCGGCCCGTTTCAACTTCACTATTACGGGCTGATGTATCTTATCGCCTTCGGCCTTACGTATATACTCGTCATTTATCGCCTTGAAACAGAACGTCGATTCTCAATTGAAAAAGAACAAATCAAGGATCTTATGGTATACATGATTCTTGGCCTTTTAATCGGGGCCAGGATCGGATATGCCCTGTTTTACAATTTAAGCTATTATCTGATACACCCTCTGGAGATGATTCTTCCGTTTCAATTTCAAAACGGTATTACCTTTACGGGTTTTTCAGGAATGTCTTTT
>JBFMEI010000349.1:0-2718 GCA_040753295.1 Thermodesulfobacteriota bacterium
ATACGGTTCCCGGATGGAGTTGATGAGAAACGCCAGCGCGCCCTTTGAACCGGCTTTAAGGATCAGAAGGCATGGAAGCATGGTAATGAAAATCCCGATAAAGAGATAGGCCACTTCAATGATGGGTGCCCATGAAAATTCATTATCCTCCCTCACCCGGACAGGAGTTGTGGTCATGGATAGGATCCCCATGATGATGAGCAGAATATCCCTCACCCAGTCCTGAATTGCCCGGTGAACGCCGAGCGTGTTGATTTCTCCCCAGTCGACCATTCCGCTCATCAACACCGATCCGATGATCCCCAAAAGGAAGAGGAAATTATGCGTCCCTTCGATCCGGAGAGGTTCTTTCTTTGCCTTGTCCGGCGAAGAGGATATTCCTTCCTTTCGGGAAAAATAGGTATCGAGAATAAAGAAGCAGGCCAGCAGGATCACGGCAACCGTGAGCATGTGCGGGAAAATATTCATCGTCCAGAAAAAACTGACTCCGTGTAAAAATCCCAGGAAAAGGGGCGGATCACCCAGAGGCGTCAGAGAACCGCCGACATTGGCCACGAGAAAGATGAAAAAAATAACCATGAATGCCCGGTTTTTCCGATGGACATTGGCTCTTAAAAACGGACGGATCATGAGCATGGCTGCACCGGTGGTCCCCATCAGGGAGGCCAGAATAGTTCCGATGATCAGCATGACCGTGTTGACTGCGGGCGTCCCTTTCAAAGTTCCGCGCAGCAGAATCCCGCCGGATACGGTGAACAGAGACCATAACAGAATGATAAAGGGGACATAGTCCGCAAGGACGATATGGATAATCTCATGAAAAGCGATCCATTTGAATTGAGCAAGAAAAGGGATTGCCAGAGACGCGGCCCAGAATGCAGATACTTTTCCGAAATGGTGATGCCAGAATTTTGGGGCAAATAGAGGGAGCAGGGCAATGGAAAGCAGCATGCACGCAAAGGGGATGCAGCTCCATAAGGGAAGAATCTCCCCCAAATCCATATGTCCTTTCCCCTCTTCACCATGGCCGGTCTGCTCTGCTTTCGCGTGATCACCGGAACCGGCATGACCGTTTTCGGCATGGCCCGCCGGACTCTTCTGAAGCTCGGTATTTCCCGATGACGCCTCTTTTCCGGCTGCCTGCAGGCTCCCGGCAATGATCATGAGGCTTAATAGAGATACCAGCACCAACAAAATTCTTGCTCTCATCAGGCGAAATCTCCTATCTGGGATATGTCATTGTCAGATACCTCCATCCTGGAGGAAAATTGGCGGAATTTAAAAAAATGTAGAGCAGGTGTCAATTAAAAAGAGATATGATATTCCATGGCAAAAATTAACGCAAAACATAATCCATCGGATTTTTACATATCATCTTATTCGATCTCGTAATATGGATCTTCGATTTGGGTATCCTTGCATATCGGACAACGGCTGGGTTTTGAAAAATGTTTCCGGTCCCGGAAAAGAAACCCGCAGCCCAGACATCGAAAGGGGTGCCGGATTAAACGCTTATTCTGGGGTTTGATGGACAATGAAACATGAGACAAATGAGCGGCCAGCTCCCTTTCGTTTATTTTCAGCATCTTGGCAAGCTGCCTGAATCCGGTTGGGGATGCCTCGAGAATTGAAACGATTTTCTGCCGGATGGTCATTCCACCTCATTTCCGTTTGGCCAGATCGTTTAAAATCTGCTTCAGCCCTTTCAGCGTCCCTTTCCAGCCGGCTTCTTCGCCGATCATCAGGGCGACGACTACATCCTTTTCCACACTGATCTCCATGATGATTTCTTCGTTCCCGATCTTAAAAGCCGCCTCTCCCCATCTTTCGGCAGGCAGCCCCGTGCTTTCGCAGTCATAGTCGGTTCGAATCTCAGCGGTCATTCGAATCTCTCCCATTAACGCCTCCTCATCTCTTTCCTGAAAAATCAATCACGGAACAATCCATATCGCCATCTGTGAGCTGTTTCGTAGGACATAATTTGAAACACTTCCCATAAAAAAGGAATTTCCGATCCCTCTTCTTCCTAAAACCAGAGTTGCAAATCCAAGGTTTTTCGCAGCGCTGACAATCGTTTTCCCGATGGACAGCTTCCGATCCGCTTCGAGATATTCGATTCTCTCTTCATCGACCTGATATTCTTTAAGCTTATCCAGAACCCGGCCATAAAAGTTTGCAATGCACCTCCGGTTTGCAGATTCGATAAAGGCGTCTGCCGACGGATCTGTTGGATTCAGCTCTATTTCACAATAATCCCTGAACATCGGCTTCACATGATAGAGAGTAATCCGGGCGTCCGGGTGGCTGCTCACCATAAACAGGGTGTGGTCGACCGCTTTTAACGCCGTCTCAGAGCCGTCGACTGCGACCATAATCTTTGAATTGAATCTTTCACCATCAATGATCCATACCGGCATTATGGCATGCTCCACCAGTTTTGCCGTCAGGCTTCCCATGAAAAACTGCTGTACTCCTGAGAGCCCCCGCCGTCCGGCGACAATCGCATCATATTGATTTTTCAATCCTTTTTCCAGGATATCCTTGGCCAGTCCAAGGCTGCGGGGAGCGGTCACCACTGTCAACCGATCTTCCGGTATCCCCATTTTTAAGATCATTTCCTTGCACCGGTTGACCAGATCCACTCCCTTTTCCCTGTTTTTGACCATGATTTGCTCCAGCTGTTTCCGTGCATCACGGTCATTTTTCGACGCTTCAAGA